>DASXCO010000078.1 GCA_036491125.1 Acidimicrobiales bacterium
CGGAAGTTCGACGCGTCGGTCGACCAGGCCGCCCGGGCGCCGCGGTCGAAGCGGATCTCGCCCCGCACCGCGTCTCGCAGCGTCGCCTCGAGCGCCGCAGGATCGGTCACTCGAGACGGTCTAGCCCACGCGGACCTCGCCGGTCTTCGGAACACGGGTCGGCCGCAGCCCCACCCGTTGGGCCGTGGTCGCCAGCACGGTCGCGTCGCGCACGGCGCAGCCCCGCTCGTCGTTGTTGAAGAAGGCGAAGGTGTCGGTATCGGCCCCCCAGGTCTCTGCCAGCCGGCGGGCCCACCCCGCCAGGGCGGCCCGCCCGTAGCAGGGCCGGGGAGTGGCGCGGCCCTCGTGCAACCTGAGGTAGGCCCAGCCGGCCGTGCGCCACAGCGGGGTCCGCAATCGGGGGCCGTCGGCCAGGCAGAGCGCTGCCCCATGGTCGGCGAGCACCTCGGCTGTCTCGTCGGTGAACCACGACTCGTGACGCAGCTCCACGGCGACTCGGACGGCCGACGGAAAGCAGCGAAGGGTGGCGTCGAGGGCCCGTGTTTCCGCACGCAGGGTCGGCGGCAACTGGAGCAGGACGGGCCCCAGCTTGGGGCCCAGCTGCCGGGCCCGTGACAGGAACAGCTGCACCGGCTCGGCTGGTTCCCGAAGGCGGCGCACGTGGGTCAGATAGCGGCTCATCTTCACCGCCACCACGAAGTCGTCAGGAGTCCGGCGTGCCCAGTCGGCGAAGGTACGGGCCTCGGGGAGGCGATAGAACGCGTTGTTGACCTCGACGGTCTGGAAGCGTCCGGCATAGTGCTCGAGCCATCGGGTCTGGGGCAGTCCCTCTGGATAGAACGGTCCCCGCCACGACCGGTACTGCCATCCCGAGGTCCCGATCAGTAGCGTCACCCGGGCCGCCCCTGTCCTTGCGGGCGGCCTCCCGGGCCGCCCTGGGGCTGCCTCAGGCGAAGCGCCGGCCGGCCATGGCCGCGAGGGTGTGGTCGCGGCAGAGCTCCGAGAACCCGACCGTCTGGCGCCCGCACCTCGACACATCGCACGTGGGCTTACCGAGGAAGGCCGTGTTCACCCGACGGAACAGGTAGCGGATCATTGGCGCTCCTTCGGCTGTCGCAAACGGCCGAACCGTCCTCGGCACGCGGTGACCGCAGCCTCGGGTGCCTACCCGAGGCGCCGTCGCCCGAAACTATTCGCCGGCCGGGGCTCCGGGTCCTCTGGCACCCGGCGTCGACGCGGACCCGGGGCACGCTGGGCAAGAGCGCGCGGCTGCCACAGACGCCCGGGGACGGCAGAGTAGGGTCAGATCTCCGAAGCGCGAATCGTCGAGCGTGCTGGAGGTGGACGTGACCGACTGGAACTTCGCCGACGTCTACGAGACCGTGGCGACGAAGCTGCCCGAGGCTCCGTCACAGATCCAGGGGGGGCGAACCCTGAGCTGGGCCGACGTGGACCGCCGGGCGAACGGTCTGGCCCGCGACCTGCTCGACGCCGGTCTCGGGCACCAGGCCAAGGTGGCGGCCTACCTCTACAACGCCCCGGAGTACCTGGAGAGCTATCTGGCCGCCTTCAAGGCGGGCCTGGTCCCGGTCAACACCAACTACCGCTACGGGCCCGAGGAGATCGCCTACCTCTTCGACAACTCGGACACCGAGGCAGTGGTGTTCCACACGTCGTTCACCGAGCTGCTCGACAAGGTGCGGAGCCGCCTGCCCGGGGTGCGCCGGTGGTACGCGGTGGACGACGGCGGCACCGTCCCCGAATGGTCGACGCCGTACGAGGAGGTGGTCCGTGCCGGTCGATCCGACCCGGTGCGCGGCCCCTGGGGTCGCTCGGGCGATGACCTCCTCCTGCTCTACACCGGGGGTACGACGGGCATGCCCAAGGGCGTCATGTGGCGCCAGGACGATCTCTTCAACGTGCTCGGCGGCGGGGGAAACCCGGTGCTGGGTCAGCCACCGGCGGCCGACCTCGACGACTTCGCCTCCCGCATCACCGGACCGGGCTTCGTCACGTTGCCCGCCTGCCCCCTGATGCACGGCACCGGTCAGTTCATCGCCTTCATCACGCTCAACGGGGCAGGATGCGTCGTGACGCTCGAGGGCCGCAGCTTCGACGCGGCCGAGCTGTGGCGATCGGTGGAGCGCTACCGGGTCAACGGCATCGCCATCGTCGGTGACGCCTTCGCCCGGCCCATGCTGGCCGAGCTCGAGGCCCAACCCGGTCGCTATGACACCTCGAGCGTCATGCTGATGAGCTCTTCCGGCGTCATGTGGAGCCAGGAGACCAAGACGGCGCTGCTCGAGGTCATGCCCCAGGTGATCCTGTACGACTCACTCGGCTCGTCCGAGGCAGTGGGCCTGGCCGCCAGCATCTCGGCCGGCGGCAGCGCCACCGACACCGCCCAGTTCCAGCTCGGAGAGCGGGTGCGCGTCTTCACCGACGACGGTCGCGAGGTTGCCCCCGGCTCGGACGACATCGGCATGGTGGCGATCAGCGGCTTCATCCCGCTCGGCTACTACAAGGACGAGGCCAAGACGGCTCGCACCTTCCGAACCTTCGACGGCGTCCGTTACTCGATCCCGGGCGACTACGCCCAGGTCAACCCGGACAGAAGCCTGCACCTTCTGGGTCGTGGTTCGGTGTGCATCAACACTGGCGGCGAGAAGGTCTATCCGGAGGAGGTCGAAGAGGTCCTCAAGGAAGACCCCGCCGTGGCCGACGCGGCCTGTGTGGGCGTGCCCGACGAGCGCTTCGGCGAGTCGATCTGTGCCCTGATCCAACCCGTGGTCGGGACCACGGTCGACGAGGAGCGGCTCACGCAGCGCGTGCGCGCCCGACTCGCGGGCTTCAAGGTCCCCAGGTCATACATCACGGTCCAGAGCCTCGGCCGGAGCCCGGCGGGCAAGCTCGACTACCCGGGCCTGTCGGAGCTGGCGCGGGCGTCGGCTCCGTCGTCGGGAGAGTCAGCCGGCTGAGCGTCTTCGGTCTCGGCGATCCGGGCATCGCTGCCCCATCCGAGCTGGTCCACCGGTCCCTGGCCTGATCCGAGCGCCCACCCGGCTGCTCCCCGGAGGGCGCGGGTGAGGAAGGTCTTGGCCCCTTCGATGGCATCTCCTGGAGTTGCTCCCAGCGCCAGGTTGGCGGTCACCGCCGCCGACAGGGTGCACCCCGTACCGTGGACGTTGGCGGTGGCGATCCGGGGCACCGACAGGATCCTCGCGTCCGTCCCGTCCCAGATCACGTCGACGGCCGCCGGGCCGGGAAGGTGACCGCCCTTGATCACGACGTAGCGGGCGCCGGTCTCCGCCAGCTGGCAGGCAGCTGCCGTCATGTCGTCGACCGAGACCAGGTCTCGCCGGACGAGCACCGACGCCTCACGCAGGTTGGGCGTGACGACGAGGGCATGCGGTAGGAGCAGCTCGAGGTAGGCCCGCTCGGCGTCCGGCTCGAGCAGGCGTTGACCGGACGTGGCGACCATGACGGGGTCCACCACCAGGTTCCGGAGCTCGCCCCTGGCGGCCTGGTCGGCGACTACCGCAACCGTGGCTGCCGTCGCCAGCATGCCCGTCTTGACCGCAGCCGGGCGGAGGTCGCTCACGACCGACGTGATCTGGGCATCGACGTGCTCCGCCGGCACGATGTGGACGCCCTGCACCCCGAGGGTGTTCTGGGCGGTGACGGCCGTGATGGCGCTGGTGCCGAACACGCCGCGGGCGGCGAAGGTCTTGAGATCGGCTTGCACACCCGCCGCTCCACCCGAGTCAGAGCCGGCGATGGTGAGCGCGACCGGCGGGGTGACGCTGCTCACGCTGCTCACCAGCGCTGGTCGAGGTCGGCCATCCCCTCGAACGACGTCGACGGCTCGGCGTGGAACCGCGGGGGGATGCGTCCCGAGCGCCACGCCAGCCGTCCGGCCTCGACCCCCTTCGCCATGGCCGCGGCCATGCCCGCCGGCGCCTGCGCTCTGGTGACCGCCGACGCCAGCAACACGGCATCACAGCCGAGCTCCATGGCGACGGCGGCGTCCGATGCGGTACCCAACCCGGCGTCGAGGACCACGGGCACCGACGCGGCCTCGACGATGAGGGCGATGTTGTGTCGGTTCCGGATGCCCAGGCCGCTGCCGATCGGTGAGCCCAACGGCATCACCGCCGCACAGCCGACCTGCTCGAGGCGGCGGGCGAGCACGGGATCGTCGTTCGTGTACGGCAGGACCACGAACCCGTCGTCCACCAGCCGCTCGGCCGCGTCGAGGAGCTCGACGGCGTCCGGCAGCAGCGTCCGCTCGTCGCCGATCACCTCCAGCTTCACCCAGCTGGTCTCGAGGGCCTCGCGCCCCAGCCTGGCCGTGCGCACGGCCTCGCCCGCCGTGTAGCACCCGGCAGTGTTGGGCAGGACCCGGACCTCCAGCCGTCCCAGCACGTCGAGCACCGAGCCCTTCGTCGTAGGGTCGACGCGCCGCATGGCGACCGTGGCCACCTCGACACCCGACGCGGCAACGGCCAGCTCGAGGGCCTCGAGGCTGGGAAGTCCGCCCGTCCCCAGGATCATGCGGGACCGGAAGACCTCTCCGGCGATCGTCAGCGGATCCTCGGCCACGGACGCGTCCCCATCGCGGGTCTCGGTCAGATCGGCTGCCACTGTCGGATCACCCTCCCTGGGCCGCGGCGAGCACCTCGACGCGGTCGTCGCTGCACAGCGTCGTGATCGCCCATCGGCTGCGGGGCACGACGTCCCCGTTGATCGCCACGGCCACGCCGGCCGGGCCGCGATCCGACCAGGCCACCACCGTGTCGACGGTGGTGCCGTCGTCGAGCCGCCGATGCTCTCCATTGAGCGTCACGTCGATCACCGGACCGTCTCCGTATCGCTGATCCGGCCTCGCTGACCAACGCCGACAAAGCGTGATGGCGAGAAGGGGAGGACATGGTCCTCGAGCCGGCCCGTCGACAGATAGGTCGCCACGGCGTCGGCGGTCACCGGCGTGAGCAGCACACCGTTGCGGTGATGGCCGGTGGCCATGATCAGACCCGGCAGCGCGGACGGGCCGAGCAGGGGAGCGTTGTCGGGCGATCCCGGTCGGAGGCCGACGTGGGTCTCGGCCAGCTCGAGCTCGAGCACGCCCGGCACCAGCTCGTGGGCGTCGCGCAGGAGGGTGTACGCCGCCTCGGCGGTGACGGTCGTGTCGAACCCTCTCTCCTCGACGGTGGCGCCCACGACGACGCGCCCGTCGTCGCGGGGAACCAGATAGACATGCGACCCCTCGGCGACGCCGCGGAGGTTGCGGGAGAGGAACGGCGGATCGGCGGGTCCACGGAGATGGAGGATCTGGCCCTTGACGGGGCGCACCGAGGGTACGGCGTCCGGCGGCAGGCCGGGTATCGAGCTCGACCAGCAGCCCGCCGCCAGCACGATCGCGTCGGCGAGGAGGAGCTCGCCGCCCTCGAGCCGAACGCCGGCCGCCCGGCCGTCGGCCACGACCACCTCGGCCACCGCGCACTGATGGATCGCGACACCCCGACGCACCGCCGCAGTGCGCAGCGCGGGAGTGAGCCGCCTGCTGTCGACCTGGTGGTCCTCGGGGGCGAGGATGCCGCCCCTGATCCCGGGGGCGAGCATGGGCTCGAGGGCGCGGCACTGGCGGCCGGACAGGAGCTGCGCCTCGAGACCGAGCCCCTGCTGAAACTGGTGGAGCTCCTCGAGAACGGCCCGATCGCTACCGTCGACGGCGGCGAAGAGCGTGCCGCAGCGGCGGTACCCGACGGCCGTCTCGGCCTCCTGCTCGAGCTCCTCGACGAACGCCGGATAGCGCTCGGCCGAGGCCAGATTGAGCTGCAGGAGGGCTTCCTCGCCGTAGTGCACCTCGGTCACCGGAGCCAGCATGCCCGCCGCCGCCCACGATGCGCCGGCGCCCGGATGCGGGTCGACGACCGTGACCCGGAGGCCGGCGCCTGCTGCCCGCCAGGCCGTGGCCAGGCCGATGCACCCACCGCCGACGACGACGACGTCGGGACGGTCTGCTCCGGGGCCGTCCGGGTGCGAGCCGTTCACAGCGGGTCCGCCGCCGGGGAAACCGCCCGCGCTCGGGTCCAGCAGCGGCCAGTCGGTGGGGCTGCGCGCATCTCGCTCCCGTCCTTCGTTCTCGGGCGAGAGGGCGGCCGAACCAGCACTCCCTGCGCCGGTATTACCCGGATCAGGTCCGACGGTCGGGAGCTGACAGCTCACCCTCTCAGCCTGGTCACACCAGGCTCCCGTGTGAGCCCCACGTTAGCCGCCGGCCCCCGGCGGCGCGATCAGCCGCTGTAGACGCTGCTCGTGACGGCCACGATGATCCAGATCACGTCCAGGGCGATCCCGATGGTCCCGAGCACGATGCCGGCCATCGCCATCCCGGAGCCACCTTGGGTACCGCCCGACCTCTGGATCTGCGAGCGGGACACGAGGCCGAAGATCAAGGCCAGGATGGAGAAGATGTTGAAGAGCGCGAGCACCCCCGGTATCCCGATGATGCCCAGGACGAGGGCGGCGACAGCGAGCCCGTTGGTCGACGCCCGATAGGGGGCGGTCCCCGGTGGCTGCGCCCATCCTCCCGGGTTGTGCGAGCCGGTGCCCTGGGGGCTCGCCCATCCCTGGTTGGATCCACCCGGCGGGCTGGACCATCCCGCGCTGGCCGCCTCGGGCGGGGGCGGGACCCCCGGACTGGCGTCAGGCGGGTACCACCGACCGTCGGACGCCTGCCACCAACCGGATCCCTGCGCCGAGTCGCTCACGGCGGCGTCCCCCTGTCTCCGTCGACACGACGGTAACAAACGAGGTCGGGAGACGCCGTCATCGTGGTGGGGAGTCAGGCGGTCGGGGACCCGAGGATCTTCCGCGGGTTCTCGACCAACATCTGGCGGAGCTGGTCGTCGGTGACCCCTCGGCCCCGGAGGGCGGGGATGACGTCGTCCGAGATATGCGTGTACCGCCAGTTGGGCTGGACGGCGGTGACCATCTCGTCGTCGAACCAGTCGTTGTGGCACGCGGCGTCGTGCGACAGGACCATGCGATCGGCGTGCCCGCGCCCGCACATGGCGGCCACCGTCGCGACACGCTCCTCGAACGAGAGGATGGCGTCGATCCCGAATCGGTCCATACCGATGTACGAGCCGTTGCCGACGAGCTCCTCGAGGTAGGCGAGATCGGTGCTGTCCCCGCTATGGCCGATCACCACCCGCTCGAGATCCACCCCCTCCTTGGCGAAGATCCGTTGCTGTTCGAGGCCCTGGCGGGTTGCCGCGTGGGTGTGGGTCGAGATCGGGGCGCCGGTCAGGCGATGGGCCTGGGCCACGGCCAGCAGGACCCGCTCCACGCCGGGCGTCACGCCGGGCTCGTCCGTGCAGCACTTGAGGATGCCCGCCTTCACGCCGGTGTCGGCGATACCGACCTGGAGGTCGCGCACGAACATGTCGATCATCGGCTCCGGGCCGTCGAGCGGGGTCCCCGGACCTCGGTAGCTGAAGTAGAGGGGAACGTCGTTGTAGGTGTACAGGCCCGTGGCCACCACGATCTGCAGCTCGGTACGGGCAGCGATGGTGGCGATGCGAGGTACGTAGCGGCCGAGGCCGACGACCGTGAGATCGACGATCGAATCGACGCCGCGGGACTTCAGCTCGTTGAGCCGGCCCACGGCATCGTCGATCCGTCGCTCGTCGTCCCAGCCAAGCGGATAGTTCTGCTGGACGTCGGGGCTCAGGATGAAGACGTGCTCGTGCATCAGGGTCGTGCCGAGGGCACCGGCGTCGATCGCTCCCCGCACCGTGTTGACCTGTCCCATGCGCACCCCCGAGATCGCTCGTCCGCAGGGCCATGGATCGTAGTGCGACGGCCGGTGGGTGGCCGTCGTCACCCGGATCCCACCCCTCCGGACGCGCCGTACGCAGACGCCAGCGACAGCACCTGGGCGACGTAGTCGGATGAGTGGTTGTAGGCGTAGATGGCCCGGCCGACGGTCGCCGGATCATCCCCGCCGTCGGTGCAGAGCAGATGGGCGGCGGAGTACACGGCGTCCACGGGATCGTAGGGGCTCGGTGGATCGGCGCCCCCCGGTCCGACCACGGCAACAGAGGAGAAGGTGGTCGGCTCGAACTGCATCGGTCCCTCGGCGCCGGCGAAGTTCGCACCGCTCCTCACCCCGGCGGAAGCCGACTGGCCGTTACCGCTCTCCACCGTCCCGATGCCGGCGAGAACCGTCCACGGCAGCCCGGGACAGGTCCCCGCAGCCTGCTGGTAGAGCTGGAGGTACGTGGGCGGGATCGACCCCACCGCCCGGCCCGACGGCGGACCCCCGGACGCCGGCCCTCCCGCCAGCTGGCCAGCCGACGGCTCGCCTCCCGGGATCGCCGTGCCCGCCACCGCCCCAGCGAGGATCGCCGCGCCGAAGACAGCCGTCACCAGCAGGCCGGCGAGGAGCAGTGAAGCCCGTCTCATCGACGGGTCTCTGCGCTGCACACCGCGTCGTTATAGCCCGTTTCATGCTATCTTATGCAGAGTGACTGGTTGTCAGTCAGAGGCGCGGCGGCATTGGTGGGACTGCGCCTCCCCCGACAAGGGGAACGAGTCGGCGATCTCGTGCCAGGAGGCAGGCCCAGCGAGCGAGGGGGCGAATCAAATTGACCAGCAGGTCAATGAACATCGCCGTATGAGCCGACGCCCCGTACAATGAGTCGAGCCCTCGTCGGGACGGTGTGAGGTCAATAGGTGCAGGCGACGTCCTTGGGGAGGGCTGGATGGCAATCAGGCAGGAGTGGCAGATAGCCGGCCACGGCGCGTTGGTGGACGGGTCCACTTCGGCGCGGCCTGCGGACAGGGCGAACGGCCGGCTCATCGAGGATCACCTCGGCCTGGCCCGCTACCTGGCTCGACGCTTCTCCCACCGAGGTGAGTCCCTCGAAGATCTGGTGCAGGTGGCCTCGATGGGCCTCGTCGAGGCGGCCAGGCGCTACGACCCCGACCACGGCACGAGCTTTCCCGCCTTCGCCACGGCCACGATCGTCGGGACACTCAAGAAGCATTTCCGTGACCGCGGTTGGGCGGTGCGGGTCTCCCGTCGGGTCCAGGAGCTGTATCTGGAGACCCGTGACGCCGTCGATCAGCTCAGCCAGTCGCTGGGTCGGTCCCCGACCATCGACGAGCTGGCGGCCCATCTGGAGGTGTCCGCGAGCGACGTCATCGAGGCCATGGAAGCGGGACGCCTGTATCGGACAGCCTCACTGAGCCAGACGCTGGACGACGACACCACCCGCGCCCTCGAGACTCGGGTCGGGGCGGTCGACCCCGGTGTCGGCGTCGTCGATCGTCGGGATCTGGTTCGCGACCTGATGAGCCGCCTACCGATGTCGGAACGGCGCGTGGTCCTGCTGCGATTCCACGAGGGCCTGAGCCAGGCCGAGATCGGCTCTCGGGTGGGTGTGAGCCAGATGCAGGTATCTCGCCTGCTGGCCCGTGGACTCGAGCGAATGCGGGCTTGGGAGGCTTGCGCCTGAGGCAGCCTGCCGCCTCAACTGCGTCGACACGCCTCGTCAGAGTGATCACCTCGGCCCAACATGCCGCGGACCGGCGATCGGAGGAGATTGGCCCGCCGGCGGATGGGGGAGCATGGGGCAGGGGGGGAGGGCGCCGCCATGATCTGCCCCCACACCGCCGGCGTTGCGGCCTGACACTGTGTTACCCGGCCGCCGCGTGTCCAAACCGTTCAGTCACGCGTTTGTCGAAAAAAAGTTGGTGCCCCCGCGAGGTGGCTCACCAGCACCCTCAGTGCCCGACCACGGGGCCGACGACCGGCCCCTCGCCCGTCCCGGGATGGCTCGAGCGCCGCTCCGCGACCAGTCGGCCGAGGACCACCACCGTGACGATGGGGAGCTCGACGAGCTCCTCCATGGCGAGCAGGCCCAGCGTCGGGTACCAGACCGCCGCTCTGGCGAACGGCAGCCGGCTCACTGACCATCTCCGCTCGGACGGACCGGGGTGGAGGACCTCGATGACGCACCGGGACCGCGCGACGCATCCGACCGGTAGTCCGGCCCGCGATCGAACTCGACCGCCACCCGCTGCTCCGGCCGGCGTTCGGCAGCTCGGGCGATGTCGCCGAGCACCCGCTCGTCGGCGGGGGTCAGCGGTGGCGGCACGATGCTCCTCGGGTACAGCCGCTGAGCGCGTACGACATTGAGCTCGGCGGCGTACAGGGTGATCTGGCACGCGAGGTAGAGGAAGCCGATGAGCCCGAGGATGCTCGCGAAGTAGCCGTAGACCTGACCACTGTGCCGGAGCTGGTGACCGACCAGATAGGCGCCCACGTACTGGAGGACGGCCCAGGCCACACCGGCGATCACCGCCCCAGGGACCAGGAACCGGCGAAGGACTGCCGGCGGGGTGAGGATGCGAAAGGCCACGATGTAGAGCCCGACGTCGGCGGTCACGGCGACGACGGCCGCGGCCACCCGAAGCCCCACGGAGTGGCCCCCGAACGAGGCGAACCCGGCCACCACGGTGATCACGACGGCGTCGAGGCCGAGGACGCCGACGAACCCGAGGCTGCGGACGAGCCGGGCGGCGAACCCGGGACGATCGACGGCGGGGACGTTCCACACTTCCGCCATGGCGGTCTGCGCGGCCCTGGTCACGCCCAGGGACCCCCACACCAGCACGATCAGGCCGATGATCAATCCGACCACGCTGCCCGCCCGGAGCGAATGGACACCGTGGGGACCGGCCAACTGGGGCCCCACGATCGGGAACTGCGACAGCGTCGAGCTCACCACTCGGTGCTGGAAGCCGGGATCATTGGCGAACACCAGCCCCAGCACCGTGATCAGGACCAACAACATGGGAAACAGGGCCAGGAAGCCGTAGTAGGCGATCAGGGCGGCCAGCGACCCAGCGGAGTCGTCGCCGAACTTCTTGACCACGGCGAAGAGGAAGGCCAGTGGTGGCCGCCGCTGCTGGAAGTCGTCGACCTTGCGGATCCCCCGTTCGACGGGATTCATGGGTGTCCTCGATTCCCGGTCCTCGGGCCCGTCCCCCCGGTGGGCCCGACCGCCGACAGCCGGCCCGGCTCCAAAAACCTGCTCGACATGTACCCGATTGTCGCATCGAGGCAACTTCTTGCCCTGCGGCGACGCTCGACCAGGCTCCACTCGGCCGGTTCGACGTTTCGTCAGACCGGGGCTCGGGTAGCGAGAGACGCTGGTAGACGGGATCGACCTCCAGGAGGCGGGAACCGCTGTGATCGACGATGTGCTGACCGCCCCCGCAGATCTCCAAGCCGACACGAGCTGGCGAGCACGAGCCGCCTGCCGGCTCTGTCCTCCCGAGCTCTTCTTCCCCAGCGGCACGACCGGGATCGCCCTCGAGCGGATGGAGCGGGCCAAGCAGGTCTGCGAGGCCTGCGATGTGCGAGCCGACTGCCTGCGATTCGCCCTCGAGACCAGGCAGGAGTTCGGCATTTGGGGAGGCACCGACGAGAAGGAGCGGGCCCGCCTGCGCCGCAGGGGCCGGATGACCGCCCTCGTCAGCTCGATGCCGACCCGCCGCTGACCGGCGGCCGGTGCTACCCGGCCCGGTTGGGACCGGCTCGCTCGATGGTGATCCGCAACATGAGCCGGCCGTCCCGCTCCATGGCCCGGCGGTAGTCGTCCCAGTCGGGGTGCTCCCCGCTGATGGAGCGGTAGTAGGCGACCAGCTCCTCCATGGCCTCGGGGAGCTCGAGCAGATCCACCGGCCCCTCGACCTGGACCCACGGACCGAAGAAGCGATCGCCAAGGACGCACAGGGCGGCCCACGGGCGACGTCGCACGTTGGCCGTCTTCATGGCGCCCGCACGGGTGCTGACGACCGCCCGCCCCCCGCCATCGATCGCCGCCGTCACCGGAGACAGCTGCGGACGACCATCACCCCGCGTGGTGGCCAGCACGGCCTGGTGATTCGAGCGGATGAAGCTGCGAGCGTCCTCGGCGTCCATGACGGGCGAGGCTATCCGAGTCCTCTGGGTCAGCCCCCCGGGCTGGCCATGGAGCGGCGTCCCGCCGGCGGGTGCCTTGTACGATCCCCCGGAGCTGCGCGGCTGGCCCGGGAGACCGGTCCATGTGTTCAGAAGTGAGGGCCACCATGTTGAGCACGATGCAGGACAGGCCGCTGCTGGTCAGCGCCATCGTTCGCCACGGTCAGGACACCTACGGCGACAGCGAGGTGGTCACCTTCGAGGACGGCGGCGCCCGTCGATCCACCTTTGCCACCGTGGCCGAGCGGGCCGAGCGGCTGGCCACCGCCCTGCGTGACCTGGGGGTGGAGCGGGGCGACCGCGTGGGCACCTTTTGCTGGAACCATCAGGAGCACCTCGAGGCCTATCTCGCGGTGCCCAGCATGGGAGCGGTCCTTCACACCATCAACATCCGGCTGTTCCCTGAGCAGCTGAGCTATGTCGTCAACCACGCCGAAGACCGCGTCCTGCTGGTCGACGCGTCGCTCGTCCCGCTCCTCGCCAGGGTGATCGGCGAGCTCAAGTCGGTCCAGCACATCGTGGTGATCGGCGAGGGCGATGCCAGCCCGCTGGGAGACTGCCTTCGTCACGAGGAGCTGATCGGCGGCTCGAGGCCTGGATTCGACTGGCCTGAGCTCGACGAACGCGACGCCGCGGTCATGTGCTACACGAGCGGCACGACGGGCAACCCCAAGGGCGTCGCGTACAGCCACCGATCGACGTTCCTGCACAGCCTCGCGGTCACGTCCGCCGTCAGTCTTGCCATTCACGAGCAGGATCGGGTGCTTGTCATCGTGCCCATGTTCCACGCCAATGCCTGGGGGATGCCTTACGCGGCGTGGCTGGTGGGGGCGGACTTCGTCCTTCCCCAACGATTTCTGCAGGCCGAGCCGCTGGCGAGGATCATCGCCGAGGAGAGGCCCACCACCTCGGAGGCGGTTCCGACCGTCCTGAACGACCTCCTCCACTACGGAGAAGGCCACCACCTCGACCTGTCGTCGCTCCGTCTCATCGTGGCGGGCGGGTCGGCCGTGCCGCGGGCGCTGATCGAGCGGTATCGGGAGCGCCACGGGGTTCGCGTCGTCCAGGGCTGGGGGATGACCGAGACGAGCCCGCTGTGCGCGCTGTCCTTCCCGCCCAAGGGTGCGGCGGAGGGCGAGGAGGTGGACTACCTGGCCCGCACGGGCCGGGTGGTTCCCGGAGTGGAGCTGCGTGTCGTGGCACCGGACGACACTGTGTTGCCACGCGACGGGAAGTCCGTGGGAGAGTTCGAGGTCCGCGGCCCCTGGGTCACGGCGTCGTATTACGGCGACCCCTCGCCTGAGCGCTTTCATGACGGCTGGCTGCGAACGGGTGACGTCGGCACCCTCGACGGCCGCGGCTTCATGCAGATCACCGACCGCACCAAGGACGTCGTCAAGTCGGGCGGGGAGTGGATCTCGTCGGTCGAGCTAGAGACGATGCTCATGTCCCACCCCGCCGTCTACGAGGCGGCAGTGGTCGGGGTCCCGGACTCCCGCTGGGAGGAGCGGCCCCTGGCGTGCGTGGTCCCGAACGAGGGCGCCCACCTCGATCCCGTCGAGCTGCGACGGTTCCTCGCCGGCCGCGTGGCACGGTTCTGGCTTCCAGAGCGGTGGGCCATCGTCGAGGAAGTACCGAAGACCAGCGTCGGCAAGTTCGACAAGAAGGTGCTGCGGGCGAGGTTCGCCGACGGCGCTCTCGACGTCGTCACCGCCGGGGACACGGCGCGGTCGGCGGCCGATTGAGCGGGGGGCCCTGCAGCGGCGGTGAAGTCGGCGGGGGCAGACTGGTGGGGTGAACGACGCCCTGGCCAGCGAGTTGTCGGCGGCGCTGGGGCCTGACAGGGTCCGCAGCGGCCCGCTCGAGCTCACCCTCTACCGACGGGACGCCTCGCTCCTCGAAGGGCAGCCCGGCGTGGTGTGCTTTCCGTGCACCACCGAAGAAGTGCAGGCGGCGGTCACGATCGCCCGACGACACGGGCGGGCGGTGGTGCCGAGGGGGTCGGGAACGGGGCTGGCGGGCGGCGCCGTCCCCGTCGGCGCCGACGGCGCCGAACCCGTCGTGGTGGTCACCACCAAGATGGACGCCATTCTGGGCATTGACGAGGGCACCAGGGTCGCGTGGGTGCAGCCCGGCGTGCTCAACCTCGATCTGACGCGGGACGTGGCCCACCTCGGCCTCCATTTCGCCCCCGACCCTTCCAGTCAGCAGTCGTGCTCGGTCGGCGGCAACGTCGCCAACAACTCTGGCGGCCCGCACTGCCTCGCCTACGGCGTCACCAGCGCCCACGTGCTGGCCGTCGAGGTCGTGCTGCCCGACGGGTCGCTGGCGCTGCTCGGGGGCCTCGACCCGGAGCCACCCGGCTACGACCTGCGGGGCGCCTTCGTCGGCAGCGAGGGCACCATGGGCATCGCTGTCCGCATCGCCGTACGTCTGTCACCCGACCCCCCGGCGGTTCGCACCGTCCTGGTGGACTTCGCGTCGATCGAGACGGCGGCGGCGACCGTGACCGGCATCATCGCCGCCGGACTCGTGCCCGCCGCCTTGGAGATGATGGATGCCCGCATCACGGCCGCGGTCGAGGACTACGTCCACGCCGGGTTCCCCCGCGATGCCGCCGCGGTCCTCCTGGTGGAGGTGGACGGGCTGCCCGCGGGTGTAGAGGCCGCGGCTCAGGTCGTAGCCGACGTGGCCGAGGCCAACGGCGCCAGGGGCGTGCGGGTGGCCGCCGACGAGGCCGAGCGGGCCCTGCTGTGGAAGGGGCGGAAGTCCGCCTTCGGGGCGATCGCCCGCATCGCCCCCGACTACTACCTCCACGACACCGTGGTCCCGCGCACCCGCCTCGTCGAGGTTCTCTCCCAGGTCTACGAGATCGCCGAGCGCCACCAGCTGCTGGTGGTGAACGTCTTCCACGCCGGTGACGGCAACCTCCATCCGTTGCTGGTGTTCGACCGGAGAGAGCACGGGGTGATGGACCGGGTCCTCGCCGCCGGCACCGAGATGATCACCGCCTGCGTCGCGGTCGGCGGGGTGCTCTCGGGCGAGCACGGCATCGGTCTCGAGAAGCGGGACCATATGGGCCTGATCTTCTCGGACGCCGATCTCGACGCCCAGCGCCGGCTGCGGCTGGCGTTCGACCCCGACCAGACGTGCAATCCCCACAAGGTCCTTCCGTCGGGATCCCGCTGCGGCGACCTTCAGTCCGTGCCGGCGGGGGCCTGGATATGACGGGGCCCGTCCGGACCCTGCCCGCCACCGACGGGCCGCTCCGGGACTTCGCCGCCGAGGTCGGCCCCAGCGAACCGGTCGTGGCGGTCGGCGGTCGAACGCAATGGACCGTCGGCGGCGATCCCGACGCCTCGGCGCGCGAGGTATGGGCGCCCGCAGGAGTGGTCGCACACGAGCCAGCGGAGATGATCGTGCGGGTCCGGGCCGGGACGCGCGTGGCCGAGCTTGACGACGCCCTCGCCGAGGGTGGCCAGATGGTCGCTCTCGATCCCGCCGACCCCGAGCGGGCAACAGTCGGTGGCCTGCTGGCCGTCGGACACAGCGGACCTCGCCGCCTCGGCTGGGGCCCCGTTCGTGACACGGTGCTCGAGGTCCGCTTCGTGTCGGCTGCGGGCGAGCTGATCCGGGCGGGCGGGCCGGTGGTCAAGAACGTGAGCGGGTTCGACCTCTGCCGCCTCCTGGTCGGGTCGCTGGGGACCCTCGGGCTGCTCGCGGAGGTCGTCCTGCGGGTTCGACCGCGACCTCCAGTGGCCGTATGGCTCCAGGGCGCGATCGACGACCCCGATCGCGTCCGCCGCATCCTGCTGCGCCCGTCGTCGATCCTGTGGGACGGCAGCTCGACCTGGGTCCTCCTCGAGGGCCACGGTGGAGACGTCGACGCCGAGGTCAAGGCGCTCGGACCCGAGTTTGCGCCCGTCGGGGCGCCCCCGGCGCTTCCGGACGACGACCGGTGGTCGGTACCCCCGTCGGCCATCCACCAGTTCGTCGCGGGGCTCCACCCCGGCACCTTCGTCGCCGAGGTCGGTGTCGGCATCGTGCACACCTCGGCACCGGCACCGGCGCCGGTGCGTGCGGTGGATCCAGCGACGGCTACCCTGCATCGTCGCATCAAGGCCAACTTCGATCCCTCAGGGCGGCTGAACCCCGGGCGGATGGTGGCGTGAAGCTCGCCATCGATGACGAGGACCTGTCCGCCTGCGTCTCCTGCGGTCTGTGCCTCCCGCACTGCCCCACCTACCGGGTCACCGGAGAGGAGTCGGCCTCGCCGCGGGGTCGGATAGCCGCCATGCGGGCCACGCACGTCACCGACGGGCGGCCGGGGCCGGAGTTCACGGAGTTCATGGACCTGTGCGTCCAGTGCCGGGGCTGCGAGGTGGCGTGCCCCTCGTCGGTGCCCTTCGGGCGGCTGATGGAGGGCGCGCGCGAGACGCTGGCCCGGGAGACGGCGTACCAGCCGCGGTGGCGACGGCTCGGCTACGCCGCGCTCGGCCATCACCGACTCGTCCTGGCAGCGTCGACCGCGGCAGCGCTCGTCCAACGACTCGGCCTCTTACCGGCCCGGTTGGGTCTGCCCCCGTTGCCCCTGCGCCGGCCGCGGCTTCGATCGAGCTGGACGGCCGGCCCGGAAGGCCGGCCCAGCGACACGGCCGGCCCGGAAGGCCGGCCCAGCGACACGGCCGGCCCGGGAGGCCGGCCCCGTGACACGGCCGGCCCGGGAGGCCGGCCCCGTGACACCAACGCCTGGTTGTTCACCGGCTGCGTCATGGACGCGTGGATGCGGCCCACGCACGCCGCTGCCCTCCAGGTGATGCACGCCACGGGTGCCGGCGTCGCCCTCCCGGGATCCGGCGGCGACTGCTGCGGTGCCCTGCACGTGCACGCCGGGCTCCGCAATGAGGCCCAGGTCCTCGCCCGCCGGGTCATGGCATCGATGCCGGGAGATGCCCCCGTGGTGGTCGACTCGGCGGGCTGTGGCGCGGCCCTCAAGGACTACGGCGCGCTCCTCGGGACGCCCGAGGCTCGGCGATTCTCCAGCCGGGTGCTGGACGTGCACGAGTGGTTGGCGGCGCGGGCGGACCGACTGCCCCCGCCCGCCCGCCGGCTCGGCGGGCCGGTCGCCGTCCAGGACCCGTGTCACCTCCGCCACGTCCAGCGGGCCCATCACCACGTGTGCACCGTGCTGGCCCCGTACGCAGAGCTGGTGGAGATCGGCGATGACGGTCTGTGCTGCGGCGCCGGCGGAGCCTACGCCGGCATGCACCCCGGCATGGCCGGCGAGATCCGGGCCCGCAAGGTCGCCGCCATCGCGGCCACGGGAGCTCCCGTTGTCGCCAGCGCCAACCCCGGCTGCATCGCCCACCTGGCCGGGGCGGGGCTCGACGTCCGCCATCCGCTCGACATCATCGCCTGGTCGGTCGATGGCGGCTGACCTCGACGACATCCGCAGCAGTCTCGAAGCCATCGCCGAGGAGCTCGGGGATCTGGCCATCGAGGCTCTTCGCGATGCGATCGAGGCCGGCGAGCGAAAGCGACCCGCCGCGGAGCGCCGCTTGACTCAGGCCCGTCGCTCGGTGGAGCGCGCCGCCTCCCTGCTGCGCAGCGAGGATGAGATGCCTTGAGCTCCCGCTCAGTCCCGGTTGAGGGCGTCGATCAGCTGTCGGAGGCGGCCGTAGTGCGCGCGGTCGAACTGGAGGGCGATCCGGGGCAGCTCCACGTGGTCCCGACCGGCGCGCTCCTGGGGTGTGGCCTCGGTGCGGTGGATGTCACCCCCGACGCAGATGTCGGCGAAGTCCCGGTTGAGCGCGGCCAGCTGGGCGTCCGAGGGAGCGGTTCGCAGCCTGATGACGGACAGATCACCGACCACCCGCAGCGAGTGGTACCGACGATAGAAGCCGAGCACCTCCGCCGCGGCACACGAGACGTCGTCGGTGATGCAGTAGAGGGCCGAGTCGTCCGGTGAGATGAGCCCCCGAGCGTTCAGCTGGTCGGTGACGAACCGTTCCCACGCCTGCCAGTAACTGCCACCGGGCACGTCCACGAACACCAGGGGCGAGGGCTCCGCCTTTCCCGTCTGCAGCAGGGTCAGCAGCTCGAAGGCCTCGTCCATGGTGCCGAAGCCGCCGGGCAGGACCGCGTAGCCGTCCGACTCCTTGAGCAGCATCAGCTTGCGGGTGAAGAAGTACTTCATCTCGACGAGCTTGGGATCGCCCGAGATGAAGGCGTTGGGCGCGTCCTCGAAGGGGAGCCGGATGTTGATGCCGAACGCCTGGTCCGGCCCTGCGCCCTCCAACCCCGCCGCCATGATCCCCGGCCCCGCCCCGGTGACCAGCATCCACCCCTCTCGGGCGAGGCTGGCCGCCAGCTGCCTGGCCTGGGCGTAGAGCGGATCATCGGTCCGGGTCCGGGCGGAGCCGAACATGGTCAGCTTTGGGATGGACCGGTACGGCGCGAACACGGCGAACGCCTCCGCCATCTCCTTCACTGCAGCGTTGGTGATCTTGAGGTCGAGGCGGTCGGCCCCGTTGCTGGCCATGCGGATGGTCGTGGCCAGTATCTCGAACAGCTGATCGCGGTTGGACTGGGCACCGGCCGCATTGAGCAGCTCCTCGATGCTGCGATCGATGTCGGGACGGCCGGTTCGACGTCGCCTCGTGCGGTCAGGCACTCAGGCCGGCGCTGTCGCCCGCTCGTACAACGTGGTTCGCTGCTCGAGCCGGCGCCCGATCGGTTCGACCATCGCCCGGAAGCCGTCCTCGTCCATGGCCTGGCCGTGGCTGGCGCCGGCGGCACGGGAGATGTTCTCGTCCATCAGCGTCCCACCGAGGTCGTTGACGCCGGCCATGAGGGCTTGCCGCACCCCGGCGGCGCCCATCTTGACCCAGCTCACCTGGATGTTCGGCACCCACGGGTGATAGGCGATGCGGGCCACGGCGTGCATGAGGAGCGCTTCGCGGAAGGTAGGCCCCGGCCGGGCCCGTCGCTGGAGGTAGATCGGCGCCGCCATATGGACGAAGGGCAGAGGAACGAACTCGGTGAAGCCGCCCGTTTCCTTCTGCAGATCCCGGGTGCGCACGATGTGTCGGGCCCAGTGCACCGGCGACTCGACCGAGCCGAACATGATCGTGATGTTCGAGCGCAGCCCCACCGAATGGGCGACCCGATGGGCCTCCAGCCACTGCTCGGTGTTGACCTTGTCCGGACACAGCACGGCGCGGATCTCGTCGTCGAGGATCTCGGCGGCCGTGCCGGGCAGCGTCTTCAGGCCGGCTTCCATCAGCCGCCGCAGATACGCGTCGAGTGGCTCGCCGAGACGCCGGGCTCCTTCGGTGACCTCCAGGGCGGTGAACCCGTGGATGTGGATCCGCTCGGAAGCCGCCCGCACCGCCTTGATCACCTCCAGGTAGTAGTCGCCGTCGAAGCTCGGATGGATGCCCCCCTGGAGGCACACCTCCGTGGCTCCCAGCGCCTCGGCCTCGGCGACCCGTCGCGACACCTCGTCCAGCTCGAGCAGGTAGGGGCTACCTCGCAGGCTGAGCGAGAGGGGACCCTTCGAGAAGGCGCAGAAGCGACACTTGAAGGTGCAGACGTTGGTGTAGTTGATGTTGCGATTGGCCACCCAGGTGACCACATCGCCGACTGCCTGACGGCGGAGGTCGTCGGCCACCTCGGCCACCGCTGCCATCCCCGGCCCTCGGGCGGCGAAGAGCTCGGTGATCTCCTCGACGCCGACCTCCTGGCCCAGCTGCACGCCGGCCAGCACCTCGGACAGGGCGCCGCCGGCGCGCCCGGAGTGACCGGGGCCGAGTGGACACCCCCACCCGGACGACCCGTCGGCACGAAGGATCGGAGGCGCCTCCGTGCCCCCCGAGGCCCAGCGGTCCTCCCGTCCCAGTGCTTCGGCGTCCGAGCGGTCGAGGACGGGGAAGCGCATGGCGGGGTCGAGCCAGCGGTCAGGGGCGAGGGCGTACTCGGGATAGATCGTCAGACGGGCGGCCAGGGCGAAGCCCCGCGACTCGGTCGTGCGCCGCAGCGCCTCGACGGCCGGCCACGGGCGCTCGGGGTTCACGTGGTCGGCGGTCACGGGCGAGACCCCACCCCAGTCGTCGATGCCAGCGTCCAGGAGCGCACCGAAGTCGTCCGAGAGGTTGGGCGGTGCCTGGAGGTGGATCTCCGGCGGCAGCACGAGCCTGGCCGCGGCCACCGACCACAGGTACTCCTCGGGCGGGCACGGCGGGTGTGCGTGCATGGCGGTACCGGGCTTGGGCAGGAAGTTCTGGACGATCACCTCCTGGACGTGGCCGTGACGGGCGTGTGAGGCGGCGATCGCGTGCAGGGCATCCAGCCGGTCCTCCCGGCTCTCTCCGATGCCGACGAGGATGCCGGTGGTGAACGGGATGCCGAGCTCCCCGGCGGCCTCGAGGGTGGCCAGCCGCCGATCAGGGGTCTTGTCCGGGCTTCCCCGATGACAATCGAGGTCGGCGAGGCTCTCGATCATCATGCCCTGACTGGCGGACACCGACCGCAGGCGAGCCAGCTCGTCGGGGTAGAGGGCGCCGGCATTGGCGTGGGGGAGCAGGCCGGTCTCGTCCCTGACCAGGGCAGCGACCGATTCCAGGTAGTCGACCGTCGAGGCGTGGCCCTCCGCCGCCAGCCACTCCCGGGCAGCCGGGTACCGCTCTTCGGGCCGCTCACCGAGCGTGAACAGCGCCTCGTGACAGCCGGCCGCAGCCCCGGTCCGAGCGATCTCGAGCACCTCGTCCGGCGACAGGTAGGCGGCGCTGACGCGAGCCGGCGCCGTGGCGAACGTGCAATAGGCGCAGCGATCCCGGCACAGTCTGGTCAAGGGGATGAAGACCTTGGGGGAGTACGTCACGCGGCGGCCATGGGCGTCGTCACGTCGCCGGCCTGCGGCGGCCACAACCTGCTCGAGCGGCGCGACCACCAGGTCCGTTCGCATAGGCGTCACCTTAGAGGCGGAGTCCGGGCCAACCGACGCTATCGGGGCGCCGCCTCCCGGTCCACGAGCCAGACCACCCGCTCGGCGTTGACCCGCGCCGCCGGCAGGTCGGCGCCGTCGACCACCGCCTGGAGCGCTTCCCGCTTGGACTCGCCGGCCACGGTGAACAGCACCAGGCGCGAGCGGGCGATGCCCGAGAGCGTGAGGGTCATGCGCTGATGAGGATTGCGCGAGCTCGGGTCGGAGTTGAGGCAGACGAGGCGCCCCGGGTCCGAATCCAGGGCTGAGGAGCCGGGGAACAGCGAGGCCGTATGGCCGTCGGGCCCCAGCCCCAGGTGTGTCACGTCGAACCGCCCCACCTCGCCAACCCGCAGCTGATAGGGATCGGCGCCCTCCTCGCAGCGCATGGGGTACACGGCGTTGGCGGCTCCGACCCGCTCGAGAAGCGCCTCCCTGACCAGCCGCTGGTTCGAGTCCGGGCTGTCAGCCGGGACGCAGCGTTCGTCGCCCCAGTAGATGTCGACGCCCCACCAGTCGATGCGCTGGGCGCCCTCCACGGCCAGCCGCTCATAGCACTGGCGTGCGGTGTCCCCGCCCGAGAGCGCCATGGCGAACGACTCGCCGGGACGCGTCGCGAACGCGTCGATCACGCGGGCCGCGAACGCTCCCGGAACGTCGTCGACCACCACCAGCTCGCCGTTCATCGACCGACGTCCAACGCAGCTTCGATGGCGCGCTCGTAGATCCTGTCGTGACTGTGGCGCGTCAACGCCTCGGCCAGCGCCGTGACCGTCGCATCGTCTTCGACAGCGACCGTCGACTCGCGCCGCCGCCCACCGTCGATCTCGGCGCTGGATCGAACCAGGCGGCCACCCCTCTCACTCTCGACACGGAACCAGCCGGTGCTGCCCTCGTGCAGCGCGGTCAGCAGGGCGGCGGGGTCCGCAGCCGGTCGGCGGGCCACCGACGACGCGTCCAGGCCCAGACGGTCCGCCAGCCACCCGGCGAGGAGCAGCGCCGGTCCGACCGGGCCAGCGACCTCTGCCGACCGGACGTCGTGCACGAACGGCCGGTAGGACACCGCGTCGAACAGGTGGGTGAGCATCTGGCGCCAGGGGTTCAACCGCAACCAGGTCAGGTCGACGACCGGTCGTCGCTGGGCGAGGTCCACCAGGGACGCCAGCACGCCGAGATTGCCTCCGACGTCCTCGGAGACCTGCGAGGTGCCCTCGCCGACTTGTTCTACCGGCGACTCGATCACGACCGTCCCCGCGGTGCCAACAAGTGGTTCTGCCGGATCAGGGATCGATGACACGTACCAGAGGGTGACCGGCATCTCTCCGAGGGTGAGCGGCTCGACCAGGGAGTCGAGGTGGCCGCACACCGCCCCCCCGACGACCATGCGGACCTCCTCCCACCAGACCGCCCTCGAGTCGACAGTGGCCGTGTGCAGGTGGACGTCTGCGTCGATGGAGAGGCCAGCCGCCGGACGAGGGACCACGATCACCGTTCTGCCAGGGTTCTGCCGGCCGAGCTGGCGCATGGCTCGGCCGGCGCGATCCGCCCCGGCGTCGTCACCTGCCACCACCACGAGGTTGATGGTGCTGATGCGCGTGGCGGCACGCTCCTCACCGCTTCTCAGTGTCATCAGCGCGTCGTTGACGTCGCCGATGGTGACCCCTTGTCCCGACCAGGATCCCAGGCGGGCCGGCTCCGCCGACGTGTTGGTGCCCGGAGACGCTACGGCTTCCGCCACTGCCGCCCGTTCCTCTCGAGGAGCTGCGAGGCCTCTTTGGGCCCCCACGTCCCTGCCTGGTAGCCGGAAAGCGGGGGGTGGCCCGCCGCCCACGACTCGAGCACCGGGTCGACGATCCGCCAAGCCTGGTCGACCTCATCGGTGCGGATGAAGAGCGTGGAATCGCCCACCATGGCGTCGAGTAGCAATCGTTCGTAGGCATCGAGTGGCTGCTCGAGGAACGCGGACGCATAGGAGAAGTCCATCGAGACCGTTCGCACCTGGAAGGTATGGCCGGGAACCATGGCCCCGAACCTGAAGGTGATGCCCTCGTCGGGCTGGACCCTCAGAACGATGGTGTTGGGCTCCAGGCCTTCGGCCAGGCTGCCGGCGAACGGCAGGTGGGGCACTCGCTGAAACTGCATGGCCACCTCGGTGACCCGCTTGGGGAGTCGCTTGCCGGTGCGCACGTACACAGGCACGCCAGCCCATCTCCAGTTGTCGACGAGAAGGCGCATAGCCACGAACGTCTCGGTCGTGCTGTGGGGGTCGACGCCCTCCTCCTCGCGGTACCCCGGCACCTCCCTGCCCTCGACCCAACCGGCTTCGTACTGTGCCCGAACCACCTCGCTCGCCACCAGCTCGGGAGTGAACACCTCCACCGCCCGCAAGGCCTTCACCTTCTCGTCCCGGATCCCCTGGCTGTCAATGGTCGCCGGTGGCTCCATGAGAGTGAGAGCCAGGACCTGCATCACGTGGTTCTGGACGATGTCGCGCAGGGCGCCCGCCGTCTCGTAGAAGCCGCCGCGGTGCTCGACCCCCAGGCTCTCGGCGACCGTGATCTGGATGTGGTCGATGTAGCGCCGGTTCCAGATCGGCTCGAAGGTGGCGTTGGCGAAACGGAGGGCCAGTACGTTCTGGACCGTCTCCTTGCCCATATAGTGGTCGATTCGGTAGATCTGGTCCTCGTCGAAAGCCTCGTGGACTGCCTGATCGAGCTCGGTGGCGCTCTCGAGGTTGCGACCGTAGGGCTTCTCGATCACCAGGCGAATGAAGGTGTCGTCGCTCTTCGGTCGGCTGAGATCGTGCTGGCCGAGCGCCTTCGCCACCTCGCCGAAGAGGGCCGGGATCGTGGCCAGGTAGTACATGCGGTTCCCCGCTGTCCCGACCCGGTCGTCCAGCTCGCTGAGTTGCACCTTGAGCTGGTCGAAGGTGTCGGGATGGGCGTAGTCGCCGGCGATGTACCGGAAGTGGCCCACGATGCTCTTCCATTCCGGGCCGCCGTCCGGCGCGGACTCGAGGACGTGATCGCGGAACTGCTCGTCAGTCAACGGACTGCGGGCTACCCCGATCACGGCGAACGTCGAGGAGAGCGCCCGGCGGCGGCTCAAGCTGGCGAGAGCGGGAAAGATCTTGCGAGAGGCGAGATCTCCGGAGGCGCCGAAGACCACGAGGGCAAGCGGGGGGGAGTGCCGGTCGGCCTCGAGGCCGGCGGCAAGTGGGTTGGTCGCGTCGATGACGGTCGCCGCCGCCGGGTCGCTCATGCCGTGCCCCTCAATCGTGGTCCGGGCTGGTCACTGGCCGGCGCTCAAGGCGTTGGCCTTGTCGGTCAACCGCTGGAGAAGTTCGTCGAAGGACTTGGCGAAGGCGGCGACGCCCTCGTCCTCGAGCCGCTGGGCGACGTCGGCCATGTCGACACCGACGCTGCCGAGGTCGTCGAGGATCTGCTTGGCCTCGCCGAGCGCCGTGTCGACGGTGCGTTCCACGACCCCGTGGTCGAGGAAGTCGTCCAGGGTGGCGTCGGGCATCGTGTTCACCGTGTCAGGACCGACGAGACTGTTGACGTAGAGCAGATCCGCGTAGTGCGGGTTCTTGGTCGACGTGGACGCCCACAGCGGACGCTGGACCTGCGCGCCCCTGGCCGCCAGCGCTTCCCAGCGGGCGCCGGAGAACCGTTCCTGGAACAGCTGGTAGGCGAGCTTGGCCTGGGCCACGGCCGCCTTCCCCCGAAGAGCGAGGGCCGACTGGGCCCCATCGCCAGCCGCCTGGTCGGCAACGGTCTCGAGACGTCGGTCAACCTCGGTGTCGACCCGGCTGACGAAGAAGGAGGCCACGCTCGCCACTCGCGACAGGTCCACCCTCTCGGTCGCCGCCAACGCCTCCAGCCCGGACAGGTACGCCTCGATCACCTCGCCGTAGCGTTCGAGGCTGAAGATGAGCGTGACGTTGATGCTGTGGCCCTCGCTGATCATCTGCCGGATGGCCGGCACTCCCTCGGCCGTCGCCGGGATCTTCACGAACAGGTTGGGAGCGTCGATCCGGCCGTGCAACGTTCGGGCCGCCTCGATGCTGGCCGAGGTGTCGTGGGCGAGCGCAGGCGCGACCTCCAGGGACACGAAGCCGTCGGTGCCACCGCTCGAGTCGTACAACGGTCGCAGCACGGCCAGCGCCTTGGTGATGTCGTCGATGACGAGCTCCCAGTAGGCGGAGTCCACCGCCATCCGGCTCGTCAGGGAGCGGAACTGGTCGTCGTAGTCGTCACCGCCCTCGATCGCCTTGGCGAAGATGGTCGGGTTCGACGTGACCCCGCGCACACCAATACCGACCAGCTCCGCCAGCCGCCCGCCGGTGAGGAACGATCGCTTGAGGTTGTCGATCCACGGACTCTGGCCCTGCTGGTCGAACAGCTCGTGCAGCTTCGTCATCGGTCGTCCTCTCTACCCCTTTGGCCGGCTGCCAGGCCGGCTGTTGCCCCTCTTGACCGGCTCCCGGGCCGGCTACTGCCTTTTTGGGCCGGCTTTCCTGGCCGACTATGTCCTCTCGGCCGGCTTCACGACCTCGGTTCTGCGGGGGCCGGTGTTGATCCCGGCGACCCGAACCGGCTCTGATCCGTGGCCTCCGCCAGCCACCCGTCAACCCTACCCAGCGGGCTCCTGGTCTCGCCGTCCGTCCACCTCCTGAAGGAGGGCGATGGATGCGGTGAAGCCGTGAAGGAAATTCCTTCCTCCCACGGGGCCGAGCTCGCCGGCGGCGAAGAAGCCGGCCATCGGTATCTCGCCCACGGTGTCGGCCAGGGCGCTGGCGTCGTGATGGGGGCCGCCGAAGAGGCGCGTGCCGCGGCCGTTGCAGGTGAACATCAGAGCTGCGTCGGCCTGGCGCCCGTCGAGCAGGCTCCGGAGGTCCTCGTCGGCAGCGGCGGCGTCCCGGAGGTGGAACTGGACCGTCGTGCCCAGCTCGACCACGTCGTTCACGGCGATGGCCCCGGCTGCCCGGTCGGCGCCGATCACGTTGCGGACCAGGAAGTCACCCCGGCCGAAGTCGGCCTTGTGCTCGTCGATGACGCGGCCCAGGTGAAGCCCCCCGGCGTTGATGAGGGCGACGTCGCGCTCTGCCAGCTCGCGGCGGGCCAGGTCGACGAGGCGCTCCAGGGCCGGCTGTCCACCGAGCTCGTAGACGACGTTGCCCTCGGCGCGGGTAACCGCCAGCGGGTGCCCGACCGGGCGACAGCCCTGGGAGACGACGGACGCCAACTCGACGCCCGGGCCGAGCAGGGCGCCAACGGCGCCGCCGACGCGCACGCTCGCGTCCAGCACAAGCCGGTTGCCACCAGGGCCGCGAGCCGCCGACGCCATCCCCCCGATCACCGGCAGGCCCGGGTGCCCCTGCCCGAACCAGTCGATGAACGCCTCGACCGGAAAGGTGAAGGGGTCGGCCACGAGGAACAGCGCCGCCGGTTCGAACGGCAGCTCCTGGGGCCACCCGGTGACGGCCAGGTGTCGACCGTCGTCGACGTCGCCCACGCCCGGAACACCCCCGCCGGAGGTGGCAATGTCGAGGCCGACGGGGACGACCGGTCCGAACCGCCCGGCCCACAGGCAGACCGCAGGCCCGCCCTCGACCTCGCGGTTGACGCCCGCCACCGACTCGGCGGCACAGCCGACCAACGTGCGCGGCTCGAGGATGGTCCGCACGGCGCCGGCTGTGTCTTCCAGGGCGCCGGCGTGAGGTGGCGTGACGAACAGCACGACAAGGTCGGGGGCCTTACCGACCTTGTCGAGTGCCTGGCCGATGACCTCGCCCGCGGCGTGAGCAGTCACCGGATGCTCAGAGATCGCAGAGGCGAACGGCACCGCCTCTCACCCTACTGGCGCAGACGGGCCCGGTAATCCGTGGCGGCTAAGGAGATCGACCCGGCGACTCCGCCCGGGTGTGGCAGACGCGCTCAGCTCACCGCTTCGCGCTGCTCGTCCGGTTGGCTGGTCCCGTCCCGGGGGGCGCTCTTGAGCTTCACGTCTCCGTGGCGGATACTCGCCAGGCCAGAGCGCTCGAGGGTCCGCACGGCCCACCACGCAGGATCGATCTGCCCCCGTCCCAGGGCGAACCTGGCCGAGGTCGGCGCCGCGTGATGGTTGTTGTGCAGACCCTCACCCAGTGTGATCAAGGCCAGCCACTGGTTGTTGCGAGCGAGGTTGTCGTAGGGCTGGCGTCCCCAGGTGTGACCGATGGCGTTGATGGCCGCGCTCAGCATCAGGTACGAGACCGCGTGCACGGCCGCTGCGACCAGCGCCAGCTTCCATCCCAGGATCAGCCAGAGCACGAGGTAGCCCAGCGTCAGGCCGACCAGGGCGTGGTCGAACAGCACGCGGTCCCAGGCGTCGGGCGCCAGGTCGCGGGCGTAGCGGCCAACCGTCGCCTCGTCCTTGGCGACCCGGCGGTACATCACCACGTTGCCGAACTGCACGGCGGCGTAACCCTCGAGGACTGGGGAGTGCGGGTCGCCCTCGGCGTCGGTGAAGGCGTGGTGCTTGCGATGCACGGCAACCCACTGGCGGGGTCGGATACCGGTCGTGATCCAGGTCAGGAAGCGAGCGACTGCGCTCGCCACCGGCGACAGGGTGATGGCCCGATGGGCCAGGGCTCGATGGAGATAGACGGTCGTGACAAGGATGGCCAGCTGGCAGGAGAGCAGGCCGACAAGAACGGCAAGAAGCAAGCGGGGCACAATGTCACGGTAGCAGGTAGACCTCCCGCCGATCGGCGACGAGACGCTGGTCACACGCAGTGTTTGCCCTGGTGTCAGCCGTTTGTTGCCGAGTGTTGCCGAAGCGGGTCGCGGCGGGCGGCGGCGGACGGGGCTCCTCGGCCAGCGCTCGGATAGCTTCGCTGTCCGTGACACCGACTGATCCGCGGGTCCAGGTCCCGCCCAACTGCGACCTCACCCTGGGAATGGTGTGCCTCGACAAGTCGCAGCCGGGGAGGACCGTCTGGCGCATGCACGCCGACGAACGCTTCGCCAATCCCACCGGCGTGCTCCAGGGCGGGTTCGTGACCGCGTTCGCCGACTCGGCCATGGGGGCGGCGTCGCTCACCTGGGCACGGGAGCGCAAGGTCTTCTCGGCCAACGCCGAGCTCAAGATCAGCTTCTTCAAGCCAGTGCGCGTCGGATCGACCCTGACCTGCACGGCGTCGGTCGTCTCGGGCGGTTCCCGCGCCGCGTTCGTCGAGGCCGAGGTCAGCGACGACGAGGGCCGGACGGTCGCCAGGGCCACCTCCACCTACCTGCTCACCTCCCGCTCATGACAGCGGGCGGGGCGGGCCCGGGAGGCCGGCCCAACGACACCGAGGCGCTCCCGATGCCGATGTTCCCGCTCGGGACCGTGCTCTTCCCTCACATGGGCCTGCCATTGCACGTCTTCGAGTCGCGATACCGGACCCTGACCCGGGACTGCCTCGACCGCAACGGCGAGTTCGGCGTCGTGCTCATCGAGCGCGGATCAGAGGTGGGCGGGGGGGACACCCGCTTCGGCGTGGGCACGGTGGCCCTGATCGCCGAGGCGGCGGAGCTCCCCGACGGTCGATGGGTCCTGCTGGCGACCGGCACCCGCCGCATCCGGGTGTCGTGCTGGCTTCCGGACGAACCGTATCCGGTCGCCCTGGTCGAGGAGCTCGCCGACCCCCCCATGCAACCGGCCGACATGGAACACCTCGAGCTGGCCTCGCGGGCCGTGCGGCGGGCCCTGGCCCTCCAGACCGAGCTGGGCGACCAGCCCGGCGTGCCGGCAACCGTCTCCCTGGACGACGAGCCAGCGGTCGCGGCCTGGCAGCTGTGTGCCATCGCGCCCATCGGACCCGTCGATCAGCAGCGCCTCCTCGAGACCCCCGACGTGCAGTCCCGCCTGCGGCTGCTGGCAGAGCTGGCGACGGCGGCGGCCGACCTGCTGGGCTACCGCCTCTCGGGAGGCGGTCCCGGCTAGGAGGAGGGATCGGGGGCGGTCCCGGGCGGCGAAGCCGCCACGGACGGCCGCCAGGGGCCGAGCGCCGAGCGGGTGAGGGCTCGAATGCTTGCGTCGCCACCCGTACCGGGGATAGTAAGGCTGAGCCCAACGGAGGAGTGAATGCCCGAGACCAGTGAAGACCAGGCGCTACCCGCGCTCGCGTCCGAGCTCAAGGACCTCGTCCTCCGGTACCTGCGCCAGGAGACCCTGGAGCCCATCAGGGACCTGGGCCGCTTCGTCATCTTCGGGGTCGTCGGCTCGGTGGTCCTCATCACCGGGCTGAGCCTGCTGCTCGTCGGTCTGCTGCGGGGCCTCCAGGAGGAGACGGGAACGACGTTCACCGGGAACCTCACCTGGGTGCCGTACGGTATCTGCGCCCTCACCGGCCTGGCGGTAGCCGGACTGGCCGCTGCGGCCGTCACGAGAGGGCGCGGGAAATCCCGGGCCAAGAGAGGAGCGGGGGCATGAGCGCGGCACAGGCAGAGGAGCGGGTCACCACCCAGGACATCGAGACCAAGCTCCGGCAGATCCGTGGTCAGTTCGAGCAGACCACCGAGTCGGCGCGTTCGGGGCTGGTAGCTGCCGGTGTAGTCGGAGCGGTGGTGCTCGTCACCGTTGCCTACGTGCTCGGTCGTCGGCGGGGGCGCCGCCGATCGACCGTGGTGGAGATCCGGCGGGTCTGAGGTGATGGAGCGCCTGCTCCGCAATCTGACCCGCACGGGCATGCGTCGCGGCGTGCTCGGCGGAAGCCGGTCGTGGGCGATCGTCTGGCTCGCCGCCTTCGCCATCCGCAAGTGGGGCATCCGCCGCGAGGAGGTCGTCTACTCGGAGTCCCTCGAGCCGGGCGGGCGACTGACGATCGTGCACGAGGAACTCCCGGGCAAGGACAAGGGGCGGCGGGCGGGACGACGTCGTTGAGCAACCGATTCGCGGTCGGCGACCGGGTCCTGCTGCTCGACTCGAAGCGCCGCCGCCATCTGGTGACGCTGGCCGACGAGGGCCGGTTCCACAGTCACTCGGGAATTGTCGACCACGCCCAGCTGATCGGGCGATCGGAAGGGACCACGGTTCGATCGACCGCCGGCGCCCGCTATGTGGCCCTGCGACCGACGCTGTCGGAGCTCGTGCTGGAGATGCCCAGAGGCGCCCAGGTCATCTATCCGAAGGACCTCGGGGCGATCCTCATGGCCGCCGATATCTTCGCCGGCGTCAGGGTCCTCGAAGCGGGCGTCGGGTCGGGCGCCCTGTCGATGGCCCTCCTCCGCGCCGGTGCGGAGGTCGTCGGCTACGAGCTCCGGCCGGACTTCGCCGCCCGGGCGGTCGCGAACGTCACCCAACTCCTCGGTCGCCAGCAGGCCGAGCGCTTTCGGGTGAAGGAGCGCGACGTCTACGACGGCATCGTCGAGTCGGGCGTCGACCGGGTGGTCCTCGACCTACCCGAGCCCTGGCGGGTGGTCCCGCACGCCGAGACAGCCATGCACTCTGGCGGCATCCTGATCGCCTACCTGCCCACGATCGGGCAGGTGTCGCAGCTGCGGGAGGTGCTGGCCGGCAGCGCCTTCGGGCTGGCCGAGACGGTGGAGGTGCTGCAGCGGACCTGGCACGTCGAAGGCAGGTCGGTCCGTCCCGACCACCGCATGGTCGGCCACACCGGCTTTCTCACCCACGCCCGCCTGTTGCTGGCCGAAGAGGACACCGGCTGGAGCCAGTCGTCGACATGACCGTTGCCACTCGTCGGCGGCCGCGCCAGACCGGCGTCACGACCCGACTGTGACCGATGACCACCGCGGTCAGCCCGCCGGCGACGCCGGGCCCGCCTCCCGGGCGGGCCTCAGCTCTAGGGGCCCGCCTCCCGGGCGAGCCTCAGCCCTAGGGGCCCGCCTCCCGGGCGAGCCTCAGCTCTAGGGGCCCGCCTCCCGGGCGAGCCTCAGCTCTCGGGGCCCGCCTCCCGGGCGGGCCTCAGGCCTTCTCGACGAAGATGCACTCGCCGGGGCACTCCTCGGCCGCCTCGACGACGGCATCCTCGAGGTCGGTCGGCACAGCGGCCATGCCCTCGGCGCCACCA
>DASXCO010000079.1 GCA_036491125.1 Acidimicrobiales bacterium
TTGCGGGCCGAGGTGCGGGAGCGACTGCTGGCCTAGAGAATTTCGGGCGTGTACCTCAGCGCTCTCACCCGCCGATGGAAGGCAGGATGGCGTTGATGTAGTCGAGCATGGGCTGGCCCGCTCCCATTCGCCCGAGCGGCAGGAAGCCGATCTCGAGGTGCGGGCCGGTCGAGATGCCGACAATGCCGTAGCCGACGATCGAGATCTGCTGGCCCTGGACGACGTGGGCTCCGACCGGGACGAGATCCGGCCCGGAGTGGCCGTAGTAGACGGTCCTGCCCGCGAGGGGGCCCGAAGTGATCTGCAGCACGGGGGCGTTGGGACCGAAGCCGCCGATGCCCTCCTGGATGATGGTGCCCGAGCCCATGGCGTAGAGGGGTGTGCCACCGGGGGCCGAGTAGTCCACGCCCTGGTCGACGCTGCCGCCCTTCAGGTACTGGATCGGCAACGGCAGCGCGGCGCCGCCTGGACCTATCACGCCTCCGGGGCCTGGCACAGCGCTGGCCAGAAGGGCGGCCGGGAGGGGCGGGGGGAACGGTGTCAGCATGGTCGTGCGGGTCGCGTCGTCGATCACTCCCGTGACGGGGACGGCCGCAGCGTGCTGGTAGGCCCTGACGGCCGTCGTGGTGGGGAGGTCCCACTTACCAGTGCTCGGGGCGGGGAACCCGAGACCAGTGAGCAGCGCCTGCCAGTTCCCCACCTGGTTGGCTGTCATCAGGGCCGGCGCGGCGGGAAGGCTGAACTGAGGAGCGCTCTGGATGGTGTCGAAGACGGACTGGCTGGCCGTCTCCCAGCTCCAGTAGGAAACCGAGACTGCATTGGCGTCGTCGGCTGCGTGGATGAAACCGAGCAGCTGGTCGCGCGCCGGATCGGGAGGAGTCCAGCCGGCGGGCGGCGGGACCGGGGGCGGTGGGATCGGGGGCGGCGGCACTTGGTCCACCGCGATCAGGGGCTTGCCGAGAGGTGCCAAGGCAGCCATGGCCGGGCCGAGGTCCCCGCTGGCCGGGGTGGAGGAGGGGTCCATCACCGCGACGGCGTCGAAGGGCGCGACCACCTGGGCGTAGGGATAGGCGGCTGCGGGGGGAGGCGGCGCCGGGACAGGCGGAACCGGCACGGTCGCGACGAGGGGAACGTCAGGACCCACGATGAACCTCACCGCGTTGCCGTACTGCTCGGCCGCCGGCAACGGCGGGTTGGCCCCCGCCGCGGGATCCAGGTCGGCTACGAAGCCGTCGATCCGATCCTGGCTGGGCGTGGTGTACGTGATCTCGGAGATGGCCCGCGCCATGTCGGCGTTCGGGTCGGCCAGGCTGGGCATGTCGGCGCCGTAGACACGGATGTTGGCCGCGTGGGCAGCGGGGAGGAAGGTGTCGAGAAAGCTCTGCTGCGTGAAGCTGGCGTCCGTCGAGCCGAGGAACACCACGACATAGTTCAACCCAGCGGCCTGGGCCTTGGACACCATGGCGTCAACGACTGAGAGCGCGGTCCCGTCGGCGACAGGCGCATACTTCTGGCCGAGATCGGTGGAGAAGTCTCCAGTGCCCCACGGCGAGACCCCGACCGCGTGCGCCACCGCCAGCGCGTTGTTTCCGGCCTTGAGGGCGGCGAGGATCCCTCGGTACTGGCCGTTCTTCAACGTCAGGGTCGTCGCCCTGATGGCGGTCGTCCAGTCGGGGTAGGTCCTGACGCCAATCGAGTTCCAGATCGTCGCCCCCGCCGCAGGTTCGGTCGTGTTGAGCGGGTTCAGGTGCACGAAGCCGCCCTCGGCCGCCTGCCAGGCGTCGATGGCCTGGACGTTGGGACCGGTGTTCGGGTCGCCGAGGGCGGCCAGGAGCGCCCTCGAGAAGTCCGACGGCGTGCGAATGGCGCCATTCGACGCCGACGAGGTACCCGACGGCGACGAGCTACCCGATGGTCCCGAGGTAGCCGACGGCGAGGCGGCATCCGATGCCGGTAGTCGAGGCGGCGCCCAGATCCACATGCCCTTGCCGACGGGTACCGGTCCCTTGACAGCAGGTATGACGGGAGTGGGCTGGGCCGGTGCCGCAGGTGCCGCGGGGCCCGGTGCGGTCGGGGCCGGTGCGGTCGGGGCCGGTCCGGTCGGGGCCGGTCCGGTCGGCGTCGGGACGGGTGGAGCGGTGGGGACGATGCCCGGCAGGCTGTGCAGGGGGTGGGGCAGGGCGCCGGTTGGAGGAATGGAAGCAGCAGGCTGCGGGGACCCGGAAGTGGGACCGCTGCGAGCGGGCGGGGCCGCGGTGGTGGGGGGCCGAGCCGCGGTGGTCGGGGGCGGGGCCACGGTCGTCGAGGGCGCTGTGGTCGCAGGAGACGTGGGCTGCGGCGCAGTGGTCGCAGACGGCTTCGGCGGCGCCGGGTTCGTTGTTGGGGTCACCGGTGCGGGTGGACTCGAGAGCGTCGGGGGTGTTGGCGGGCAGGTCTTCCCGCCCGTGACGGTCACGTCCCTGAGCGTGAGATTGACGTTGGCGGCCCAGGTGCACAAGCTCCAGGCGTCACTGCCCTGTCCGGCGATGGTCGCCCCGTTGCCGTTCACGGTTGTGTGGTTGGTGGCAACGGGCAGACCACTCCCGCTCGCGCCGGTGCCGTCGGTCGGCACGACGTAGGAGCATCCCGCGGTCAGATCGACCGTCCCCCCTCCGTTGCCATTGGCCTTGGTGAGAGCGGCGCTGAGACCTGCAGCACCGCCACCCGGTCCGGAGCACGGCACGTTCGCCGCCACGGTCCCGTAAGCGATAGCAGGAGAGAGGAGAGAAACGGTGGCCCATCCGCAAAGCAGACCGGCCAGCGCGCCAACAGCAACGGACCGTTGGCCCACCCTCACCTCGTGCCTACGAATGGACTGTGCAACATCAACCCTCCGCCCGACCCGCCATCAAGGTCCGGACGTCAACGCCGATCCTTCGCGATATCCGTTCCCTACCGATACGGAATGCGTGAAAGACCGTGCACCGTGATGCGCCTTTACCCTACTCAGCGCCCGATCACGTACGCCCAGGCCCATTTCAACATGAGCGCGCTCCGAGACCATGTCAACCCGTCATATAGCCACGGGTCACCGCGAACCGTCACCATTCGGGCGCTCCCTGTGCGCTGTCGCACCACTCCGGGCCGAGCTCCGCCGACCGCCAGTGGGTAGGGTCGTCGACGGGCAACGAGGAAAGGACCTCACGATGGCGGAGAGCGTCTACAAGATCATCGAGCTGGTGGGCACGAGCGAGGAATCGTGGGAGAAGGCCGCGAGCGCAGCCGTGGCCAGGGCGGCGGGGTCGCTCCGGGACCTCCGCGTCGCAGAGGTGGCCGAGCTCGACCTCCAGATCGAGGCCGGCCAGGTCGTGGCCTACCGGGCCAGGCTCAAGGTGTCCTTCAAGTACGAAGCGGCCGACTGAGGCGCCTGGCGCCCGCCACGTTCAGGCGGACCGTTCTCCCTGCGACGCGATCTGCGTCGCCCACGCCCGCAGCGATTCGCGCACGCGACCCACCTGCCGCACGGCAGCCTGACGTTCCGTCTCGAGCTCGTCGTACTGCTGGCGAAGATCGTCCACGTGCAGCCGGAGCCCGTCCATCACGGCGCGGGCGCCTTCGGTCGTCGCCGCGTGGACCTGATCGCTCAACCGATCGACCTGCTGGCGGGCCTCCTCCATGCTCCAGGTGATCTCCTCGTGGTCGCGCCGTGACGAGTCGACGATCTCGGCCGCTCGGACCTCGGCCTCCTCCACCAGCTCGGCCGCTCGGCGCTCGGCCAGAGCCCGGTCGGCGTCCGCCTGCTCGACGAGGTTCATCGCCTCCTCGCGGTCATGGGCGGACTTCGCCGACAGCTCGGCGGCTCTGGCCTCGGCCTCTTCGACCAGCTCGGCCGCGCGTCGCGCCGCCTCTGTCAGGTCGGCGTCGGCCCGCTTGACCAGCTGGATCGCCTCCTCGCGGTCCATGGCGGACTCGGCCGAGAGATCCGCGGACCTTGCTTCGGACGCTTCGACCACCTCGGCGGCGGCCCGCTCGGCTTCGGCCCGCACCATCGCCGCCTGTCGTACCAGCTCGACGGCCGCCTGGCGTTGGCGCTCCGGTTCGGCGTACAGGTCGGCGACCCTGGCCTCGGCCTGGTCGACCAGCTCCTTCGCCCAGCGCTGGGCGTCGGCCTTGGCCTCCGCGGCCTGGCGCATGAGCTCGGCCGCCTCTTCGCTCTGGCCGTCGAAGGCGGTGTGGACCTCGGCCGCCTTCGCCTCCGCCTCCTCGATCAGCTCGGTCGCTCGCTGCTCCGCCTCGGCCCTGGTCATCTCGGCCTGGCGGAGAATCTCGGCCGCCTTCGCCTCGGCCTCCTCGACCAGCTCGGTCGCTCGCTTATCCACCTCGGCCCTGGTCATCTCGACGCGGCGACCGAGCTCGTCGGCTTGCTCCCGGTCGTGGGCGGTGGCCTGCATGAGCTCGCCCGCTCGGGCCTGGGCGGCGTCGACCAGCGCCGTCGCCTGCTCCTCGGCCTCCGCCTTGGCCATCTCGGCCCGCCGCATGAGCTCGTCAGCGTCCTCGCGATAGCGCCGAGATGTCTCGGCCAGCCCAGCGAGCTCTGACACCTTCGTCTCGAGCTCGGCGATCCGGGCCAGCGCCTCGCTCCCCCAGTGGGCGTACTCGGCGACGTAGGTGTCGACCTGGCTCCGGTCGTACCCCCGCAGCGCCCGGGCGAAATGCGGTTGCTCGGCGCGACCCTCGATGATCTCGCTCGCTTCGTCTTCGTGGTCGACGGAGCCGGCGTCCGGCGAGCCCGCCTCGTTGTCGTACAGCGGCGGTCCGGAGTCCTCTCCCTCGGGCGGCTCCCATTCCGGCCGAACCACGGTCGCCTCCTCGCTGTCACCTGTCGGTGACTGCCACCTCGGAAGAACCACCTTCGCCCTACCCAGCCCTCAGCATCCCAGCGGCCAGGCCGTCCAGCTCCTCCCGCAGACGGGAGAGATCGCCGATCACGGTCTGGCGCTGGTCCTCGAGGTGGTCGAGACCCTGGCGGATCTCTTCGAGGTGGACCTGGCTGCCGTTCATGGCGGCCGCCGCACCCTCCTGCGCCTTTGTCTCGACCTCGTCGGTGAACCATTCGACCTGCTGACGGGCCTCCTCGACCAGCAGCTCGATCTTGTGACGGGCGTCGTCGACCTGTCCGCCGGCGAACTCGCGGTCGCGCCGGGACTGCTCCCCGAGGTCGTCCGCCTCGGCCCTGGCGGCGGCCACGATCTCGGCCGCCCGCCACTCCGCCTCCGAGCGCTCCGACTCGGCATGCCTGACCAGCTCGTCGGCCTCCCGCCGATCAAGCCGGGAGGCCTCGTACAGCTCCGCCGCCCGAACGTGGGCCGCTTCCACGATCTCGGCCGCCTTGCGCTGGGCCTCCTCCCGGTCGGCCTCCGCGCTCTGAAGGAGCTCGTGGGCTCGCTGGCGGTCACTTCTGGAGGTCTCGGCCAGATCCTCGAACTCCGACACGGTGGCTTCGAGCTCCGAGATGCGGGTTCGGGCCTCGACCGCTCGCGACGCCTCCTCGGCCAGAAAGGCGTCGACCTGGGTCCGGTCGTAGCCGCGGACCACGGCGAACGCCGGTCGCTCGAGCCGATCCCCGATCATGGGCTCCTTCCCGTTCTCTCCCGGCTTCTCGCCGCGCACGGCCTCAGGAGCTCACCGAAACCCCAGCGCTCTTGTCACGTTCGCACGGTGGCGGCGCCGGTCGCAAATCAGACAACTGGAGCCATCTCGGGCCGGGTCAGACCGAACGAGGTGCGGGCGAAGGAGTACCCTCGTGTGCCGCTGACCGGGGGGGAAGATGGCGCGAAGCGAGTGCGAGGCCGATCGGCTGACGGCCGACGACCAGCGGATCCTGAGGCTCGAGCGGGGCACCATCGCCGGCCACACCTGCGCCGTGATCGTCGTCGACCCTCCGACCCACGGCGAGCATCCGACCATCGAGGGGCTGAGGGCTCACGTCGCCGACCGGCTGCACCGGGTCCCGCGGTGCCAGCAGCGACTGGCTCCGACGCCGCTCGGGCTGGCGCCGCCGCTCTGGGTCGACGACATCGGCTTCGACGTCACCCGCCACGTCGAGCGCCTGACGCCCCGGCACGAGCTCGACGACTGGGCACTCCGCGGTGCCGTGGCCCGGCTCATGGAGGGCCGGCTCGATCGCCGGCACCCTCTGTGGAGTCTGCACCTGGCGTCGCTGACGGGAGGGCGTACGGCGCTGCTCTGGCGGGAGCACCACTGCATGGCCGACGGCATGAGCGGGCTCCGGCTCCTCGATGCGCTGTTGTGGGACTCCGACCCGGACCCCGGCGCGGCCGATCCGACGCCGCACGTGCCCACGCCGTCCTACACGGAGCGTGAGCTGCTGCGATGGGGCCTCGCCGCCCGCTTTCGGACGTCTACCCGACGCGGCGTCCGACCTGACTGGCGCCAGGCACCACGACAGCTGAGCCGCCTCATGGCGGTCGTTCGTCGCGAGCTGCTCCCCGGCTCGGACCTCTCTCCACTGGCCGTCAGGATCGGGGCTCGTCGAACGGTGGGGTGGCTCTCGGGTCCCGTGGCCGAGCTGCACGATGCCGGGAAGGCGGTCGGCCCGCATATCACCGTGAACGACGTCGTCCTGGCGGTGGTGGCGGGTGGGATCAGGAGCTGGCTGTCGGCCCGCCAGGCCGGGACCGAGCACCTCCGGGCCAAGGTGCCGGTGAGCCTCCACCGCCCCGACGAGCGGGCCGATCAGCTCAGCAACCGGGACTCGTTCATGTTCGTCTCCCTTCCCGTCGAGGAGCCGGACGTCCGGTCTCGGCTGATCGCCATCTCCCGGGAGACGGGGGAGCGGAAGGAGGGTCACGACGCCAACGAGGTGGACGCCCTCATCCAGGGCCTCCAGCACCTGCCGCTGGGCGACCGCGCCGTCGACCTCACCATGAGCCCCCACGTGTTCGCCCTGAACGTCTCGAACGTCCCCGGTCCTCCGGGCCCGTTGTACGTGATGGGAGGTCGCGTCGCCTCGGTCGACGGGCTCGCCGAGGTCGCCCAGGGCCACGCCCTGCGGGTCGCGGCGCGATCGAGCCTCGGGCTGCTGTCGTTCGGTCTGTGCGCCGACTCCAGCGCCGTGCCGGACCTCGATCTGATCATCCAGGGAATGCGGCGCTCGATCGACGACCTGCTGGTGCTGGCACCCCGCTGACGTTTACGCGTCCAAGGTCTGGGGCATGCATAGGCCCCGAGATCAGCGAATCCCGCTCTGGCCTGGGCCCGACGAGCGTCGAGGGGCCCGAACGACCGCACGAGGAACACATCCCGATGTTCGAGCACACTTCCCGACAGGTCCATTTCGCCCTGGTGCGGAACGGCTACGACCGCCGCCAGGTCGATTCGGACCTGGCCCAGCGCAACCGGCAGGCGACCGAGGCCCGTGTCCGGATCGAGGAGGCGGAGTCGACGCTTGCCGAGATCACCAAGCGGGCCCGAGCGCTCGAGGCCAAGATCTCGGCGCTGCGAGCCGATTCCCGGGAGGAAATGTCGGACGCAGCCGCTCCAGTGGCCGAGATGGCCGAGCGGCTGCTGCAGACCGTGAGCGCGGCGGGCGACGATCTGCCCGCCCAGGTCCTCTCGCAGGCGAGAACGGAACGAGAGGCGATCGAGCGGGTGACGTCGGATGTGACGCGGGTCGCCCGGTTCCGCGCCGCCAGGATCATCGGCTCGGCCGAGCGCGATCGAGAGCAGGCGGACCAGCTCGCCGCCGAATCCCGTCGACAGGTCGACCAGTACATCGACGGGGCCAGGAGCGCAGCCGACGAGCGGGCGCAGGCCGCATGGGACAAGGCCCGCGCGAGCCTGCGTCAGCCAATGCTCGAGGTGGAGGAGATCAGGGAGCAGGGTCGGGCGAAGCGCCGCGAGCTCAAGCGGTTGCAGGACCTGCGGGACGATTGGTGGGGGCGCGTCGCCGGGGACTCGGTTCCGATTGTCGACGACCTCGTCGAGGACGTCGGATAGCCTGAACATCCAGAGGGGCTCGCGGCGCTGCGGGGCCCTCAACACGGGGGGGACAGGTGGACAGCCGTGGGTCGGGCACGACCCGGCAGCAGCAGCTGCTTCTCGTGGGCATGGCCCTGTCCATGGCCATCTGGTTCGTCGACGACACCGCGGTCACTGTGGCCCTGCCGACGATCGAGCGCTATTTCGACATCTCCAGCACGGCAGCCCAGTGGACGATCACCGCGTACCTCCTGGCTGCGGCCGCAGGAGTGGCGGCCGCAGGCCGTCTCGCCGACATCTTCGGTCGGCGAAGGGTCTTCCTGATCGGTGTCGTCACCTTCATGGTCGGATCCATGCTGGCCGGGCTGGCGCTCACCGACTGGTGGCTCGTCGGCGCCCGGGTTGTCCAGGGCGGCGGGGCCGCGCTCATGGGCCCGGCGGCCATCGCCCTGATCACCACGAGTTTCCCGCCCGAGCGTCGGGGGCGGGCCCTCGGGACGATCGCCGCGGCGGCGTCGGTGGCCCTGGCGGTGGGGCCGCTGGTGGGCGGCGCCATCGTCGAGGGCCTCGGGTGGCGCTGGATCTTCTTCCTCAATGTTCCCGTGGCCGCGTCCGTGGTCGTGCTCGTGCACGCCGTGGCGAGAGAGTCCCGCGACGAGGGGGTGCGTCGTGTCGACGTCCGCGGCGTCGTCCTGCTGACCGCCGGGCTCTGCGCCCTGGTGCTGGCCCTGGCCGAGAGCCCGGCGTGGGGGTTCGACTCGATCCGCACGATCGGCCTGATCGTCGGGGCAGCCATCTGCCTGGTCGTGTTCGGCCTCGTGGAGGCCAGGGTCGACGACCCGCTCATCCACCTGCGGGTCCTGCGACACCGCCACGTGCTGGTCGCGAGCACCGTCGGGCTCTGCAACCAGTTCGTCGTCATCGCTCTCGCCGTGTTCGCCATCACCTACTTCCAGGTCAGCTTCGGGCTGTCGCCGCTCGAGGCCGGGCTGCTGTTCCTGCCGACCGTCCTTCCCCAGGCGGCGACGGCCCGGCTGGCAGGCCGAGCGGCCGACAACGTGGGGCCGGCGATCCCGATCGTCGCCGGTATGGCCACGATGGCGGCCGCCTTGACCTGGGTCTCGTACGCGTCCGAGCAGCACAGCTACCTGATGATGGTCCCCCCGATGGTGGCTTTCGGGATCGGCATCTCCCTGGTCGTCACGCCGACGAGGGTCGCGGCCCAGGCCGCGGTGGACGAGGAGCACCAGGGGCTGGTGGCCGGCGTCGTGAGTACCTTCAACCGGGTCGGGGCCGTGCTCGGAGTGGCGTTGGTCGGCGCCTTCATCGTGAGCCTCCAGCACAGCCGGGCGATCAATCTCCTGGCCCACGACCGGATCAGTCCCGACCGCAACGACAGAGCCGCCCTGGACAGCATCCTCTACCACGGCCACCGCGGGAGCGCGGCGTTGGCAGACGACCCCAGCCGAATCGTGGGCCCGGTGCGACACGCCGCCAACGACGCCTTCAGCTATGCCTTTGCCAACGGCATGCGCTTCGGCGCGGTCGTCGCCGCCGTCGCCGCCCTCCTCGGCCTTCTGTTGTTGCGACCGGTCGGCCGCCAGCTTCGCTTGTAAGGCCGCTACGAGCCCGAGGCGACGGCAATCGTGGCCGTCGACAAACGGGTCAATCCTTCGAGAGGATCACTTCGGTCGCCTTGATGATCGCAGTCACGCGATCGCCGTCGCCCAGGGAGAGTGCTTCGGCCGAATCCCGAGTGATGGCCGCCACGATCTCCTCCCCGCCTGACAACCGGACCGTGACCACGGACATCACTGAGCCGTGCTGCACGGCCGAGACGGTGGCATCGAGCTGGTTACGAGCGCTGAGAGGCATGACCGGACGATATCTGGTCGGCGAGGCGCCTGGATGTGGGCAATCGGACTTCGTCCGTATACCGCATATTCCGTCCAATCCAGCGGGTCGCCTCGCGAAAGCTCCTTCACAGCGCTGAATCCTCGCAACTGCGAGCTAGAGTGCTCGCCCGTGCACCAGTATCGGGTGAGCGAGGCGGCGGAGCTGCTCGGGGTGAGCGCCGACACCGTGCGGCGCTGGACGGACTCGGGCCGGCTGGCGGTGTCCAAGGGCCCCGGTGGCCGCCGGCTGATCGAGGGTGCCGACCTGGCCCACTTCGCCCAGGCCCAGGCGCACGTCCCGAGCCCTCCCCCCATCCACTCGGAGTCGGCCCGCAATCGCTTCACCGGGATCGTCACCAAGGTGCACAAGGACGCGGTCATGGCTCAGGTCGAGATCCTGGCCGGACCGCACCGGGTGGTGTCCCTGATGAGCCGCGAGGCGGCCGATGAGCTCGGGCTGGCACCCGGGGTGCTCGCCGTCGCCTCGGTCAAGGCCACCAACGTCGTCGTCGAGGTCACCGGGCCAGACCGGACGACGGTCTCATGATCCGTCGCTGGTTCCGGCCGTTCACGGTCCTGGTGGCGGTCGCCGCCCTGGCGTCGGCCTGCGGATCGTCCTCGTCGTCGTCTTCCTCGTCGTCCTCTTCCTCCTCGTCCTCGACGACGCAACCCGATCGGGGTCCGGTGAACGTGCTGTACGCCGGGTCCCTGGTCAACCTCATGGAGCGCGACCTGGGACCCAAGTTCACCTCGGCCACGGGGTACCAGTTCAGCGGTTACGGGGCCGGGTCGGCGCAGGTCGCCAACCAGATCAAGGGTGGAGTTCGCCAGGGCGACGTGTTCATCAGCGCCAGTCCCCAGGTGAACACCACGCTCGAGGGTCCGGCCAACGGCAACTGGTTGAGCTGGTACGCGAGCTTCGCCAAGGGAAGCCTCGTCATCGGCTACAACCCCCAGAGCCGATTCGCGGCCCAGCTGCGGACCCAGCCCTGGAACCAGGTGATCACCCAGCCCGGGTTCCTGCTGGGCCGCACCGACCCGGCACTCGACCCCAAGGGCCAGCTCACCGTGCAGGCCCTGACCCAGGCGGCGGCCACCTACGACGACCCCGCCCTGCTCGGCATCACCAGGACGACCGCTGGCGTGTTCCCTGAGGAGACCCTCGTCGGACGTCTCCAGGCGGGCCAGCTCGACGCCGGCTTCTTCTACAGCAACGAGGCCAAGGAGGCGGGCATCCCCACCGTCACCCTCGGCGCCATCCAGCTGGCCGCGACCTACACGGTCACCGTCCTGAACAAGGCGCCCCACTCATCGGGAGCGACGGCCTTCGTGAACTACCTGCTGGGTGGGAAGGGCCAGAACATCATCGCGGCGCACGGCCTCAGCCTGATCAAGCCGCCGCAGCAGTCCGGGAGCGGCGTTCCGTCCAGCCTGCGCTCGGTCCTGCCCACGTCGTGAAGCCCGGAGCGGCCCGCAGCCCGCTCACCTGGCTCGGCGCCCTCCTCGCCCTCTATCTCGTCGTCCCGCTCGTCGGCCTCGTCTTCCGCCTCCAGGGCACGCCCCAGCGGGGATTCCACGTACCAGGCCTCGGCGCTGCTCTCGCCACCTCGGTGGAGACGGCCACGATCTCGACCGCCATCATCGGTTTCTTCGGCATCCCGCTCGCCTACGCCCTGGTCCGGCATCGCGGGCGGGTCGCCAATCTGGTCGGGATCGCTGTGCAGCTCCCGCTCGCCCTCCCGCCCGTCATGAGCGGGATCCTGCTCATCTACCTGGTGGGTCCCTACACGCTGTTGGGGCGGGCGTTCGGTGGGCGGCTGACCGACAGCCTGGCGGGCGTCGTACTGGCCCAGACCTTCGTCGCCGCCCCGTTCCTGATCGTGGCGGCCCGCTCCGCGTTCGCCAACGTGGAGCCGGCCCTCGTCGACGTGGCCGCGACCCTTGGCCGGGGCGAGTGGTCACGGTTCTGCCGGGTGAGCCTTCCCCTGGCTGCCTCGGGGATCGGTGCGGGGCTGCTCCTGGCCTGGCTGCGGGCCTTCGGCGAGTTCGGAGCCACCGTCATCGTCGCCTACCACCCGTACACCCTCCCGGTCTTCACCTACGTCCAGTTCAGCGGGACCGGGTTGCCCGACACGATCGCGCCGACCACGCTCGCCGTGGTCACCGCGTGCATCGTGCTCGGGCTGGCGCAGTGGCGGCCCCGGCGACGGACAGAGCACATCCCCACCATCCCCGCTGCCTGCCCGCCACCGCGCCGAGAGCCGGCGCCGCTCGGCCTGGACCTCGACCACCGCCTCGGCGACTTTCGCCTCCAGGTCTCCCACCAGGCATCCAGCCCGCTGCTGTCCATCCTCGGGCCGTCCGGGGCAGGCAAGAGCGCCACCCTGCGCTGCGTCGCCGGCCTGTTCGGCCCCGGCGCGGGGTCCGTCCGCTTCGGACACCGGGATCTCACGCGGGTGGCGACCGAACTACGCGGCGTCGGCTACGTGCCCCAGGAGCCGAGCCTGCTCCCCCACCTCAACGTCTGGGACCAGCTGCTGTTCGGAGTGGGCACCGACGCGGGCGTCGCCGCTCACTGGCTCTCCCAGCTGCGGCTGCTCGGGCTGGAGGCCCGGAGACCGGCACAGCTCTCGGGCGGCCAGCGCCAGCGGGTCGCGCTGGCCCGGGCGCTGTGCCGGTCTCCGGATCTGCTGCTGCTCGACGAGCCCTTCTCTTCGCTCGACGCCCCGGTGAAGACCGATCTCGCCCGGGAGCTGCGCCAGCTCCAGCGAGTGACGGGGGTGTCGAGCGTCGTGGTCACCCACGACCCCGAGGAGGCCGCCTTGCTGGCGGACGAGGTGATCGTGATCGCCGAGGGCCGGATCCTCCAGGCCGGGCCGCGCGCCGAGGTCTTCGGTCGGCCCGCGTCGCCAGAGGTGGCCCGGCTGCTGGGCATGCAGAACCTGAACCCGGGTGAGCTGACCGCGCCCGATCGGCTCGTCGCTGGCGGCATCGAGCTAGGAGTCGGCCCCGTGGGGCTGCCTCCCGGCGCTGACGTCCTCTGGTCGATCCGTGCCGAGCGCGTCAGGCTCGCGTCGGACGGTCCCTACCGGGCCACCGTCCTCGACGCCGTCGACCTCGGCACGACCACCGAGCTGCTGTTGCGCATCGGCGACGACCTCGAGCTCCGTGCTCGTCCCGGGGCGGGAGTTGACGCGGAGCCCGGCCAGCATCACCACATCGACCTCCCCGCGGACGAGATCCACGTGTGGCGCTCCATCCCAGCTCTCGGGCCGTCCGACGAGGGCGTTCGCCCGCACTCCGGCGCGGCACCGGCGAGGCAGAGCTGAGGCCCGATACTCGGGCGGCCTGAAATCATCGGACCGATTGCGGCAGGATGGGGCGCGAAGGCCGGTTCGACAGGGCTGGCCCAGTGGAAAGGCGGTCCGGGAGACCGGGCCCAGTCGCAGGAGGCCGGCATGGGTCCTGACGGGTTCAGCCAGCATGGGTGGCAGCATGTGGGGATGAGCAACGGGCTCGAGCTCTTGGCGATCTACGGGTCCATCCTGCTGCTTGCCGCGCTCGTGGCGGGCGGTCTGTGGTTGGCGCATCGCCTGCGCGCCCAACGCGGCGCGCCACTCCACCGCTGGCCGACGGCGAGCCTCGCCAGCCCGCCCACCCGATGGGAAAGGCCGCAGGCGCACGGCGACGGGGGTCGGCTACGGGCCTCGCACGCCGACCGCGATCGGGCGGTCGCGCTCCTGCGAGAAGCGACGGCGGAGGGCTACCTCACCCTCGACGAGTTCGAGGAGCGGATGGGCGCGGTGTACTCGGCCCGCTACCTGCGGGACCTCGATCCCCTCGTCGACGACATCCCCGGTCACCCTCGGCCGGCCGCGCTCGAGCCCGCTGCCGAGGGGTGGAAACCGGTCCCCGCCCGTAGCCACCCGGTGTTTCCGGTCCCCGGGATTCTGATCGCCGTGGGCGTCCTGGCCATCGCCCTGCACGTGTGGGTGGTCCCGGCCTTTCCCCTTGTGCTGCTCGCCTTCTTCGCCCTCCGCCTGGGCCGCCATCATCGGACATCGGCGTGACTCACGACTTCCTGGCGCTGAAGCGAACCTTGTAGTCCAGGACGGCGATGTCGACGCCGGTGAAGCCGACGGCTTCGAGCCGAGCGCCCAGAGTGTCGGGGTCGACGGGGACGAACACGTCGTCGGCGTGGAACTCGCGAAGCCACTCGGAGTCGATCGAGTCGCTGCCAATGAAGGATCCCGCCTCACGAAGGACGCGGTGGACCTCGACGAACAGCTGGTCCTGGATCTCGACGGACGGGACGTGATGGAGCATCGTGAAGCAGGTCGCCGCCGAGAACCGGCTCGAGGGGAGACCGGAGCGACTGGCGTCGGCGTGAACCACCTCCACGTTGGTGCCCTTCAGTCTCGCTGCGAGAGCCGTCGCCAGGTCGGCATCCACCTCGACGGCGGTGAGCCTCGAGGTGCGCTGTCGCAGCAGATCCGTGGTCAGGCCTGGTCCCGGCCCGACCTCCAGGACGTCGTCACCGAGGTCCGCCACCCCGAGCGCCCACGGCAGGAGGTCGGTCTCCAGCATCTGCGCCCACTCGGGACTGGCGAGGTAGTGAAGATGCCCTTCGTTCATGGGCGACGACAGTACGGCGGTCGAGCGCACTCGTGCCGCCATTTATCGGAGCCAGCTCTCGGGCACCGCGAACCCGGCGCCCAGCACGAGGTAGGCGTGCAACGCGGTGGCGTCGCGAAGGCGACCAACGGAGACGACGCGCGGTGAGGTCCACTCCGTGAAGGCGATCGTCCGCCCCACCTCCGGCATCGTGCGGGTCCGATAGACGAGAGGCGGAGGCCGGCCGTCCCACCAGTCGTACACCGCGTCGGCCAGTCGACCGCAGGTCTCGAGCAGTGGGTCGGCGCGACCTCGCTTGCCGACGTCGATCCGCCCCGTGCTCACGCGGTCGTCGAGGCCCAACGCGTCGAGGGTCGCCTGGCGGGTGAGGCGCAGACCCGCGGGCATGGCCCCCAGACAGATGAGCCAGAGCTCGCCGTCCGCCTCGGTCAGCATGCGGGCGGGGAAGCGCTCTCGCGCCGCAGCCGCGGCCCGGTTGGCGGCGTAGCGGACACGGAAGCGCCCCGAGATCGGATCGAAGCGCCCCCATGGCGACGAGAACGCTCGCCAGGACCAGTCCACGGGACGATCCGTGTCGATCCGCCACCACGTGCCTCTGTTCGGCGAGAGGCGGAGTCCCGGCGGTCGCCTCTCCGGGAAGTCGATCAGGACTGATCCCGCGCCGCCCGGACGAGGCGGAGCACGGACTCGATGTCGCCGGCGGCGAGAAGATCAGCCAGCGACCGCCCGTCGAGATCCTCCCGGGGCGCCCGCATGAGGGCGTCCGCCGCCTGGGGATCGGGGGCGACCTCCGACAGCGCCTCGAGCACCGTCGACAGGCCCGGCCTCGTGTCCCCCCGCCGGGGATCGAACTGCCAGGCGGGGTGCAGGGTCCGCCCACCGGCTCGCCA
>DASXCO010000080.1 GCA_036491125.1 Acidimicrobiales bacterium
GCGCGCCTGATCGAGCGGCTGCGCCGAGACGGCCGGCGGGTCGGGGTCCGCAAGCCCGTGCAGTCGTTCGGGCAAGGTGAGCAGACCGACGCCGAGGTGCTGGCCGGCGCGTCGGGCGAGCACCTCGACGAGGTGTGTCCGCCGCACCGCCGGTATGCGCTGGCCATGGCGCCGCCGATGGCGGCCGAGGCGCTGGGGAGCGCGCCGTTCACCATTTCGGACCTGATCGGGGAGCTCACCTGGCCCGAGGGCATCGAGGTCGGGTTCGTCGAGGGGGCCGGCGGGGTGCGGTCGCCGCTGGCCGCCGACGGTGACGCCGTCGCCCTGACCGAGGCCCTTCGGCCCGACATCGTCCTGCTCGTGGCCGATGCCGGGCTGGGCGTCCTCAACCTCGTCCGGCTGTCGGCCGATGCCGTCGATCACCCTGCCGTGCTCGTCCACCTCAACCGGTTCGATCCCGCCGACGACCTCCACCGACGCAACAAGGAATGGTTGGAGCGCGACGGGCTTGCGGTGGGAACAAGCGTCGACGCTGTCCGGCGCTGCCTCAGCCGTCGGAGCTGAGGGCCACCTCGATGTTCCCGCGCGTGGCGACAGAGTAGGGGCAGACCTGGTGGGCCGCCTCGGTGAGCTGCTGCGCCGTCTCGGCCCCAACCGCCGGGATCGACACGTGGATGCCGACCTTGAGGCCGAAGGCCCCCCCGGCTGTCGGACCGATGGTCACCTCGGTACTCACCTTGGACTGCGACGTGTCCACCTTCTGCCGGCGCCCGACCACGCCCAGCGCACTCTGGAAGCAGGCCGCGTAGCCGGTGGCGAAGAGCTGCTCGGGATTGGTCGCGCCGCCTGGCCCACCCATCTCCTTCGGGACGGCCAGATCGACGTCGAGGATCCCGTCGTCGGTCCCGGAATGGCCCTCACGGCCACCGGTGGCCGTTGCATGAGCGGTGTAGAGGTCCTTCGTAAGCGTCACTGTCATGAAATGCCCAACCGCGGCGCCCGATCAGATGTTCCGAGAGCGGGCTCCACTCCCGGGGCCGCCTCCCCGGCGGGCCTCAGCCCTCGAGGGCCTGGTCCAGGTCGGCCAGCAGGTCGTCGACCGTCTCGAGGCCCACCGACAGCCGGATCAGGCTGGGCTCGACGGCCAGGGCCGACTCGTTCACCGAGGCGTGTGTCATGCGGGCCGGGTGCTCGATCAGCGACTCGACGGCGCCGAGCGACTCGGCCAGGGCGAACACCTCGGTCCGAGCCACGGCGCCGAGGGCGGCCGCCTCTCCGCCAGCGTGGAGGAACGACACCATCCCCCCGAAACCCCTCATCTGGCGGGCCGAGACGTCGTGACCCGGATGGGTCGACAGGCCGGGGTAGTGGACCGCGGCCACCTTGGGGTGCGCGACGAGGAAGCCGGCGACGGCCACGGCGTTGGCGCAGTGGCGCTCCATCCGAACGGCGAGGGTCTTTACGCCCCGCTGGACCAGGAAGCAGTCGAGCGGGCCCGGCACGGCCCCCACCGCATTCTGAAGGAAGGCGACCCGCTCGGCCTGAATGGGGTCGTCCAGGGCGACGAACCCACCCGTCACGTCGGAGTGGCCGCCGAGGTACTTGGTCGACGAGTGGACGACGATATCGGCACCAAGGGCGAGGGGGCGCTGGAGGTAGGGCGTGGCGAAGGTGTTGTCCACCACGACGAGGGCGTCCCGGGCGTGGGCGACGGCGGCAACGGCCGCGATGTCCACGATCGACAGCAGCGGGTTGCTGGGCGTCTCCACCCACACCATGCGGGTGCCGGGCCGCCATCCCCGCTCGAGGGCGGCCGGGTCGGCGAGGTCGACGACGCTGAAGGTCAGGCCGGCGGGAGCATGCACCTGCTCCACCAGGCGATAGGTGCCGCCGTAGGCGTCGATCGGCAGCACGAGGTGGTCACCCGGACCGAGCACGGCGCGCAGCACCGCGTCCTCGGCGGCCATGCCGCTGGCGAAGGCGTAGCCGAACGCCGCTCCCTCCAGATCGGCCACCTGCCGTTCGAGCCCCTGACGAGTGGGGTTGGCCGAGCGGGAGTACTCATAGCCGTGGTGCTCGCCGACGGCGTCCTGGCGAAAGGTCGTCGCCAGGTGGACGGGAGGCACCACCGCTCCGGTCGCCGGGTCGGGCTCCTGGCCCGCATGGATGGCGCGGGTCTCGAAGCCCGGCTGGCGACGGCGGCTCACCCGCTCGACCGGCCCGTCGGGCGTCCGACGAGGAAGTCGAGGAGATCGGACCGGGTGAGGATGCCGACGGGGTGACCCGCGTCGAGCACGACAACCGCCCCCCTTCCCTCGGTGCGCCGGACGGCCACCTCGATCGGCTCCCCGACGCCCACGGTCGGGAGGGGCGAGCCCATCACCGCCCCCACGGGCCGGTCCAGGATCGACGGATCCTGGAACGCCCGCTCGAGGAGGTCCCGGTCCTCGACCGAGCCCACCACCTCGGCCACCGCCAGGGGCGGCTCGGCCTTGAGCACCGGCAGCTGGGACACCTCGTACTCGCGCAGCACGGCGATGACCTGGCGAACGGGCTCGTCAGGGTGGACGTGCACGAGGGGCGGCAGATCACGCCGCTTGCCGGACAGCACCCCGGCCGTGGTCTGCCCGCTCGTCAGCAGGAAGCCGAAGTCCGCCATCCAGGCGTCGTTGTACAGCTTCGTCAGGTAGCCCCGCCCTGAGTCGGGGACGAGCACCACGACCACGGCGTCAGGACCCAGGGGCTGACCGACTTCCAGCGCCGCCCGCACCGCCGTGCCGGTCGAGCCGCCCACCAGGATCCCCTCCTCCCTCGTCACCATGCGGGCGGCGAGGAACGAGTCGCGGTCGCTCACGGTGACGACCCGGTCGACCACGTCGCGGTCGTACGTCGACGGCCAGAAGTCCTCACCGATGCCCTCCACGAGGTACGGCCGTCCGCCTCCGCCCGAGTACACCGATCCTTCCGGATCGGCGCCCACGATCTGCACCGCTCGGTTCTGGGACTTGAGGAAGCGGCCGACCCCGCTGATCGTGCCGCCGGTGCCGATGCCGGCGACGAAGTGGGTCACCCGGCCCGCCGTCTGCCGCCAGATCTCGGGGCCCGTGGTCGCCTCGTGGGCGGCCGGGTTGGCCGGATTGCCGTACTGGTCCGGCTTGAACGCGCCCGGGATCTCTGCGACCAGCCGGTCGGACACCGAGTAGTAGGAGTCGGGGTGGTCGGGTGCGACCGTCGTCGGGCACACGACGACCTCGGCCCCGTAGGCACGCAGCAGATCGACCTTCTCGGCCGCGATCTTGTCGGGCATCACGAACACGCATCGATATCGTCTGCGGGCGGCGACCAGCACGAGACCGACTCCGGTGTTGCCCGAGGTGGGCTCGACGATGGTCCCGCCTTCCCTGAGCAGGCCGGCGCGCTCGGCGGCGTCGATCATGTGGAGGGCGGGTCGGTCCTTGACGCTGCCGCCCGGGTTGAGGAGCTCCAGCTTGGCCAGCAGGTGGCACGAGAGGTCTCTGCCCACCCGGTCCAAGCGTACGAGCGGCGTGTCACCGATCAGATCGAGCAGCGAGTCGACGGCCTCCATGGGAGGGCCCGGGTCAGCCAGCGGCAGCACCCGGACGCCCACGGGACCAGGCACCGGTGCGGCGTCGGTGTAAAGGGTCACCGGCAGACCGGCCTGGTGCAGCTGCGCCGCCGCTGACGCCGCCCCGGCGCCGTCGGCGGGACCGAGCACTCCGACGTCGCGTGGGATGCGGGCCCGAAGATCGGCCACCGCGTCGGGCGACAGAGGTGCACTGTCGGCATAGACGTGGTGGCGAGCCCGAGCCGCGAGCCGCGTCGGGGCCGGACCAGGACCGACGACGACCAGCGCGTCCACCCCGCCAGCCTACGGGTGTGGCGTCAGCCGGTCTGGACGATCTGGAAGGACTCGGCCGCCCGGCCCGGCGGCAGGCCGCCCTCCTCGGCGATGATCGCCGTCCACGTCCTTACCCGCTCCTCGAGGGCATCCGGATCGGGGAGCTGGCTGACGTGGCAGCGGAGAGCAGCCACCTTGCGATCGATGCTGTCGGTGATGTCGACGAGGTGGTCGGCTCTTGGGCTGGCCATGAGCCAGACCTCGCTGGCGACGTGGGGCTCGAAACCCTCCTCCAGCAGCTCGGCAAAGGCGAACGCGTTGCGAGCGTCGGGATACACGGCGTTGAGTGTCGCCTCGCCGGCCGCCAGGTGGTCGGGATGGCTGGCCTGGATGCGCTGCCAGTTGCGCTCCGGGCTCGGCGCCAACACCCGATCGGGGCGAACGCGGCGGATCACCCTGGCCAGGTCGCGCCGCAGCTCCAGGCTGGCGACCAGGCGGCCGTCCGGATAGCCGAGGAACTCGACCTCTTCCACCCCGACGACCTTGGCGGCCTTCTCCTGCTCGGCCCGCCGTATCCCGACCATGGCTGACCGCGACACCGTGGAGTCGAAGCCACCCGCATCGCCGTCGGTCACGATGCAGTAGACCACCCGGACGCCCACATCGGTCCAAGTGGCCAGCGTTCCGGAGGCACCGAAGTCGATATCGTCGGGATGGGCGCCGACAACCAGGACCGTCTGGGCGAATCCGCCGTCTGCACCCCCGTCGCCGGGCATGAGTCCAGAGGTTACCCGGGGAACCGCAGCGGCCCAGCACGAAAGGGGTCTACGAGTGCAGCCTTCGGGGCGACAGGCCGAGTTGGCGAGCGGTGCACAGCGCGCCGTGGTGACCGAAGTGGGCGCGGGTCTCCGCACCTACACGGTGGACGGTGTCGACGTGCTCGACGGCTACGCCGAGGGCGAGATGAGCAGCGGAGGGCGGGGCCAGCTGCTCGTCCCCTGGCCCAACCGAATCCGTGACGGGCGATACCAGTTCGGTGGGACCGATCATCAGACACCACTGTCCGAGCCCGAGCGCGGCAACGCCATCCACGGACTCGTCCGGTGGGCGAACTGGGAGCTCGACCAGCGCGGCCGCGACCGCGTCATCGCCAGCCACGTGCTGCACCCCCAGGTCGGGTACCCCTTCACGCTGGGCCTCGAGGTCGCCTACACGCTGTCCGGCACGGGCCTCCGGGTCACGATCACCGCCACCAATCTCGGATCCGAGCCCCTTCCCTACGGGCTCGGGCAGCACCCGTACTTCACGGTGCGCACCGACCTCGTCGACCGGGCCATCCTGCGCGTGCCGGCGACATCTGTCCTCGAAGCGGACGAGCGAGGGATCCCGACCGGTCGGAGCCTGGCGGTGGCCGGCACGGAGCGGGACTACCGGCAGGCCCGTCCGATCGGCGCTGCCGTCGTCGACTCGTGCTACACCGACCTCGAGCGGGACGTTGACGGCGTCGGCCGCGTCGTGCTCGAGCACCCTGACGGCTCGCCACGCATCGAGGTGTGGGTGGATGCGGCGATCCGCTTCGTCATGGTGTTCACCGGCGACACCCTCGAGCCGGTCCGGAGGCGTCGGGGTCTGGCCATCGAGCCCATGACCTGTGCACCCGACGCCTTCCGCAGCGGGCTCGGTCTGCAGGTTCTGGACCCTGGCGACCGGAGCATCGCCGCGTGGGGCGTAACCCCTCGTTAGGCAGGGCGCCCCCGCTCGACCGCGGGCGGGTGGTCGCCCGCCTCCGCACCCGCTCGACGTCTCCGGCCAGCCGCTCCCGCCGCTCGGCCGACATGCCGCGTCGGATCCTCGGGATGACGTGGTCGACCTCGAATCTCACCTGCTCTCGGTGCAGATCGCGGAGCTCGATGATCAGGCCGTCGAAGCGGCGACCGGTGCTGCGGCGGATGTCCCGCGGGCTGACGCCGGCGCTGAGCTCGTCCACCTCGCCGACCAGCCGTCGATGCCGACGAGTGTGTTGATCGACCTGCTCGGTCAGATCGCCTGGCCCCGTGTCCCGAAACAGCAAACGGACGATCTCCTCGGTGGCCGCGTGCTGCATCGACAGACGATCCACCAACTCCTTGCCGGTTCCAACCCGCCGTAGGTCATCGGGTTCGCCGTCGGATGAGCAGAACTCCTCGAACAGCCGGTCTATCTCACAGTTCTCGTGTTGCAGAACCTCTATCAGGTCGCCGGCCACGTGCTGACGATGATATTGCCGGGCTGAATGGCGACGGTGGATCCCTCCAATTGTCTAGGCAGCACGTGCGCCGAGCTCCTCGTTGTCGGTCGAGCGCGACCGCTCGCCAGCCCGCCGGCTGAGGCGGCGTGCGACCTGGGCGGCGGCGACGTAGGTCAGTGTGGCCACGCCGAGTATGGCGGAGCTCGGCGGCAGGCTGGGGATCAGGTAGGAGAGGATCACGCCGATCCACGTGGACGCCACGGCGATACCTCCGGAGACAGCGAGCCCGACGAACGGGCGGCTGGTCAGCCGTTGGGCGGCGCCGCCGGGAGCGGCCATCAGCCCGAGCAGGAGCAGTGCTCCCACGTCCTGCGCCGCCTCTCCGGCGGTGACACCGACGAGGACGAGGAAGCCGATGCCGAGCACCCTCACCGGGACACCACGAGCCGCGGCCACCGCCTCGTCCACGGTCGCGAACAGCAGCGGTCGGGCAATGGCCACCACGACGACACTCACGACGCCGGCGACGACAGCGGCCACCACACTCTGTGACCCGGACAACCCGAAGATGGAGCCGAACAGGTAGTTCACACTGGCGGCGCCGTTCCCGGTGCTCTGACTCGTGGTGTAGATGGTGAGGAAGAACACCCCCAACCCGAGGATCCACGCGAACACGCTCCCGATCACCACGTCGTCCGCCCGGGTCCGGACGCCGAGCACACCCAGACCCAACGCGACCAGCGCCGTCGCCGCGAAGAGACCGACGCGGGCATCGACCCCGAGGGCGAGGGCTGCGAGAGCTCCCGTGTAGGCGGCATGGCCGAGAGCATCAGAGGTGAAGACCTGCGCCCGGAGGACGAGGAAGTAGCCGACCAGCCCCGAAGCCAGGGCGATGAACGTGCCCGCCAGCAGGCCGTAGCGGATGAAGGAATGGCCGAAGAAATCAGCCAGACCGCCACCCGCCGTGCTGGCCACGAACGGCGTCACGTTCCCACCCTCGGGCCGAGCGCCACGCGAGGCACGGGTCGATGGCGGTCGAGGATATACCTGACGGCAAAGGACGCCAGGTAGACGGCGAAGGCGAACGTCGTGATGTAGAAGCCCATGGGGTAGGGCGAGTAGTAGGCCACGGCGAGGCCGACCCAGGTCACGATCAGGGCGATCACGACCGACAGGGCAAGGCCGACGACCGGTCGGGCGGTGAATCGCTGGGCGGCAGCGGCCGGCATGACCAGCAGGGCGAACACCAGCAGGGACCCGGTGATCTGACTCGCTTCGGCCACCGCCGCCCCGAGCAGGACGAGGAACAGCACGCCGAGGAGTCGCACCCGCACCCCTCTCGCGGCCGCGACGTCAGGATCGACCGAGGCAAAGAGCAGGGGACGACCGATCAGGCCGAGCACGACGAGCGCGGCGACGGCCACGACGAGCAGGACCCACACCTGGCCGATGGTGATACCCAGAAACGTGCCGAAGAGCAGCGAGTTGATCCCGTTGAGGAAGCCCTGGTACAGGGCAACGAACAGGAACCCCGCCGCCAGGGCGAACGCCTGAACGGTGCCCACCACCGCCGACTCCTCGCTGAAGCCCCGATACGCGGTCCCCGAACCCCTCGTCGAGGCAACGACGAGCGCGCCCACGATGGCAAAGGCGAAATATCCCGCGCTGGCGGAGACTCCGATCAGGGTGGCACCGGCTGCCCCCGGAAAACCGATCAAGGCCAAGGTGTGCCCGGCGAAGGTCTGCCGGCGCAGCACCATGAACCAGCCCACGACCGCGGCCGCCACCGCCACGACCGTGCCGGCCAGGAAGGCGTTGACCATGAAAGGATAGGCAAAGAGATGCCGTACATCGGTGACCACGTTCCACGACCAGCCGCTCGCCGCCGCCACCATGGTGCTCACGGACGCGGTCGACCGGTGTGCCGGTCGGAGTGGTGGGCAGGGGCCTCGGGTTGGCCCACGACGACGAGACGCCCGTCCGACGCCCGCAACACCTCGATGGGGACCCGGTAGAGGCGGCTCAGCGTCTCGCTGGTGATGACTTCCTCGGCCGAGCCGCTCACCGCGCCGCCCCGCCCCAGGTACACCACCCGGTCGAGGTAGCTCAGGATGGGATTGACATCGTGGGCGACGATCACCACGGTCACGCCCTGGTCGGTGCAGATGTGCTCGATGAGGGCGGCGACGGCGGTCTGATTGGGCAGGTCGAGGCTGTCCAGAGGCTCGTCGAGTATGAGCAGCTGTGGTCGGCGCACCAGGGCCTGGGCGATGAGGAGGCGCTGCTGCTCGCCCCCCGAGATCTGCCCGACCGGGCGCTCCGCGTAGTCGGTCGCGCCGACGAGCTCGAGGACCTCGGCGACTCGCGCCGCGGCCGCCCGTCGGGAGGCGCCGCCGACCCTGGGTAACGGGACGCCGAACCTCTCCCCGTCGAGCCCCAGACGCACGATGTCGAGCCCGCGGACACGGAGCCCGGTCTCGAAGCTTCGGCGCTGGGGCAGGTACCCGATGTCGTGGCCAGCACGGCCGGGCGGCCGGCCCAGCACCTTGGCCCGACCGGCCGACAGCGGGACGAGGCCGAGTGCTGCCTTGATCAGCGTCGACTTGCCGACTCCGTTGGGACCGAGGACGGAGACGAACTCACCCGCCGCCACCGAGAGGGACACGTCACTCCAGAGCAGCCGTCCGCCGAGGCGCACCGCGGCGCGGTCGAAGGTCAGGGCCGCCTCCAGGCGGTGATCTCGCCGTGCGGCTGTCGCGACGGCCTCAGCATCGTCGTCGTGGCCGTTCAGATCCAAGGCCATGTCAACGCCCGGTGGCCCGGCCCAGCGCGGCGGCGAGCCCCTGGAGCTCATGCACCTGCCAGGCCTGGAAGGTGGAGCTCGGCGGCGCGAGGGTCTCGGTGATCGTGGTCACGGGTATGCCGGCGGCCCTGGCCTCCTTGACCTGGGCCTGCACGTCCGGCGTGGCGTTCTGGGAGTTGTAGACGTACACCTTGATCTCGTGGCCCTTGATCTGCGCGTCGACGGTCGCCTTGTCCTGGGCGGTCGGGTCGGTGCCCTCGCTGATGGCCTTGAGGAAGGATGGCGGCGTCAGAAGGTTGAGCCCCAGGGCCTGAGCCATGGGAGCGAGGATGCTCTCCGACGCTCCGACCGGCACGCCAGGGAAGCGAGACTTGATCTGGGCGATCAGCTGGTTGTACTGGGCGAGGCCGCCGTTCACGAAGGACTGGTTCTGGGTGTCGAAGTAGGCGGCGTCGTTGGGGTCGACCTTCTTGTAATCGGCGGTGATCGTGTTGATGACCGTCTGGACATCGGACGGCGAGTACCAGCGGTGCGGGTTGCCTCCGTCGGGGACCCCCACCAGCTGGCCCACGTTGAGCGTCGTCGGGCCGGTGCCGGTGTTGGTGGCGAGGAGCTTCTGCACCCAGGGGTCGTAGCCGATGCCGTTGTAGATCACGACCCCCGCCGTCGTGATGGCGCGCCCGTCGTTGGCCGTCGGCTGGTAGGTGTGCGGATCGGTGTCGGGATTGGTGATGATGCTGGTGACCGCGACCTTGCTGCCGCCGAGCTGCGAGGCGATCGACCCCCAGAAGTTCTCGGCCGCCGTCACCTGGATCTTGCCGTTGGGCACGGCGGGGCTGGCGGAGGACCCCGACCCGCACGCCGCTGCCGCCGCCACGATGAGCAGCAGCGCGGCACCGGCGGTGGCGCGGAGGTTTCTGACGCTGGGGATCATCTGCTCGGACTCCTGTTAGTGGGAATCATTTCGGTTAGCGGGACCCTAATCCGAAAGCGTTCCCGTTGCAACTACAGTGGGCGCATGAGCTGGTCCCCCCAGCCGAGCGCACAGGGGCCTCCGGTACCGTTGCCCTCCGTGGAGACAGACGACGTGCGGGTCGTGGCCCGGTGACCGGCGCCGTTGCCCGTCCGTCCGTGCCGAGTCGCCCGAGGTCGACCCCCCAGAAGCGGGCGCTCTCGGCCGTGCTCGAGGAGGCCGACGGGTTCCTCAGCGCCCAGGACCTGCACGCCGAGCTGCGGGCCCGCGGTCAGCGGGTGGGGCTCACCACGGTGTACAACCAGCTGCGGGCGCTGGCCGACGCCGGGCAGGTGGACAGCCTTCGGGCCGAGGACGGCGAGGCGCTCTACAGACGGTGCGGGAGCGACGAGCACCACCACCATCTGGTGTGCCGAGCGTGCGGCCGTACGGTGGAAGTCGCCGAGCGGTCGGTGGAGCGGTGGGCGGCACGGGTCGCGGCGGCCGAGGGCTTCGTCGACATCGCCCACACGGTCGAGGTCGTGGGGACCTGCCAGGACTGTGCGAGGCTGCACCTCGAGCCCTGAGCGAAGCGGATCGATCCTCGAGCCTGGTGACAGGCCCATGCGGCGCCTCCACCGGCGCCGCGACGACCGGCGGTAGGGTCTTCCTGACGGCGCCGCGCAGGAGCCGATGCGTGACTGGGCGGCGACAGGAGGACACCGGAATGCGCGGGTTGACTCGGATCGCGGGATCGATGCCATCCGCCACTCGTCAGGATGGACGCGCCGTCCGGCGACTCGCGGGGCTCGCAGCGTCGGTGGCGCTCGTCGCGGGCGCCGCCGCCTGCGGAGGCGGCAGCTCGGTCAGCTCGAGCCCGGCGGCAACCGTCACGACGCTCTTCTCCAGCATCGAGGCCAACAACTGCGGAGGTGCCTACGCGCAGCTGTCGAGCCGACTGCAGAACCAGCTCCGGGGCGAGGCGGGGGTCTGCCCCCTGGTCACCCAGCTGTCCCGGCGCTATCGGAGCAACAAGTTCCATATCGACTCGGTCGTGACACACGGCAACCAGGCCGACGTCCGGGCCACGCGGACCCGCCCCGCCGGTGTGTCGGTATCGACCACCTACAGCACGGTGGTCTCGAACAACGCCTGGAAAGTCGACAGCCTGGTTTGACACACCCGTCGACCCGGGTCCGCGGACATCCAGGAAGCGACCCGGCGTCGTAGTCAGGGGGCGAAAGGAGCCCCCTATGTACGCCAACATCATCGGTCCCGACCTGCTCATCGTGCTCGGCGTCGTCGTCCTGCTCTTCGGCGGGAGCCAGCTCCCCAAGCTGGCCCGCTCCCTGGGCTCGGCCAGGCGAGAGTTCGAGCAGGGCGTGTCCAGCTCGGACGAGCAG
>DASXCO010000081.1 GCA_036491125.1 Acidimicrobiales bacterium
TTACCAGCGCTCGCGGGTCACCGAAGTTCGTCCCCGGTGAGCGCTGCGCACGTCGCCAGCAGTCCTTCCTGCACCTCGAGGCTGCTCGCCGCTGGGTGCGTCTCGCGTGGACGTTGGTGATAGAAGTAGCGCCCCGTCACCGTGGCCGCCGCGTCGTCGCTCGTCGCGAGCCAGACCTGGGTCACCGGGGCCAAGGCCAGGTCGTCGGGAGCGCCGGGGCCGCCCATCTTCGTTGGCACCCAGCCCGGCTCCAGGGCGTTGGAGAGCACGTCCGGCCAGTGTCGCGCCACCGCGAATGCCAAGACGATGTCGAACAGCTTGGAGTCCGAATACGCCTGTGACCCGCTCCAGGGGCGCCGCTCCCACTGGAGGTCCGAGAGATCGGGATCGCCGCCCCGATGCATGCCGGAGCTCAGATAGACGAGCCGATCCGGCCGTGTCATCAGCGCCGTCAGGAGGTACGGCGCGAGCACGTTGATGGCGAACACGTGGGAGAGGCCGTCGACCGTCTCGATCCGCCTCGGTTCTCGGTATCCAATGCCGGCGTTGTGGATGACCGCGTCATACCTGCCGAGCGCATTGGCCTGGGCGGCGACCTGCCTCATGCCCGAGATGCTCGACAGATCGCCGATGACCGCGTCCCCCGCTTCAGGCAACTCGTCTCTGGCGTCGATGGCTCCTGTGTCGTTGCGGGCGTGCAGGGTGACTTCGTGGCCGTCCGCGACCAGTAGGCGGCCTGCCATCAGACCGAGGCCATCTGTCGAGCCGGTCACGAGTATTCGAGCCATCGGAGGGCTCCTCTTGGTGGTTCGGATTCATCCCACTACGCCGCCCAGCCAACCGCGGCTCAAGGTCCGAGCTGGAAGGGTGGATAACGGTCCGTGACGAGCACCACCGAGTAGGCCTGAACCCGGATCGACCAGCGCATCAGGCCGACGACGAAGTCATGAAACGAGCGGGGATAGCGGCCGGTGAACAGCACGACGAACCAGCCGATCACGCTGATGACGGCGCCGGCTATGTACAGGAAGAAGAGCACGACGTAGTGCGGGATGGCGAGGAACCACTTCACCAAGGGGAGCCATCTGTTGAGCTCCGCGCCGCCCTGTGGGTCAGGGAGCTCGATGTGCACCGCCTGCTCCTCGTCGGTCGAGGGGTACTCGTCTCGCAGGATGAGAAGGTACGCGAAAACCCGGTTGCCGAACCGGACGATGTTGAGGTTGAAGTCGAACCACCAACCCGGGTACTTGCGCCGGAAGAGCACCATGAGCAGGGTGGGCAGGAAGATGACTCCGCCGGCACCGAAGCTCCAGCCATATCCGCTGTTGATCTGACCACTGCCCAGCAACGAGAGCACCACCAAGATGGGCAAGGTCGTGAAGATCCGAAAGCCGACGGTCAGACGGTTCCGCGCCGCTTGGTCATAGTCGACCGACAAGTTGACCGGGTAGGGATTGAACGTCTCTGGGTCCACGATGTCCTTCCTCCTGGGTCAGGGGCGTTTGGCCCACCGTTTTTCGCCAGTGACCCCAGTATCGGACGGATGAGCACTCGGGCCAAGCACCAGTCCAGGTTCGGACGCGCGACTGCCGACGCAGCAAGCGATCGATGCGATTCAGGCGTGACCTTCAACCGCTACGGCGGAAGACCTTGGCCCGCTCGTAGCTCGGGCAGCCGCCAGGCCGGAAGTGCCGGACACTATGAGCGGCGGGCTTCGCCCCGCGAGTGATCAGCCGGCCGGCGGCGTCCAGCCAGCGGGAAGGCTCACCGACTTGTACTCCAGGTACCCGGCGAGGCCCTCGGGCCCGAGCTCGCGACCGATCCCCGACTCCTTGTAGCCACCGAACGGGGCACCGAACTCGAGCATGAACCCGTTCACGGTGTAGGTGCCGGTGCGAACCCGGCGGGCGATGTCGAGTCCCCGGTCGACGTCCGCGCTCCACACGCTTCCCGAGAGCCCATAGTTCGAGTCGTTCGCGATCGACACCGCCTCGTCGACCTCCCCGTAGGGGATCATGGCCAGGACCGGTCCGAAGATCTCCTCCTGGGCGATCTTCATGCTGTTGTCGACGTCGACGAAGATGGTCGGCTCGACGTACCAGCCCTTGGACAGGTCGGACGGCCGTCCGCCGCCCAGAGCGACCTTGGCCCCCTCGTCCTGGCCGGCGGCGATGTAGCCCTCGACCCGGTCCCGCTGCCGCGACGTGACCAGGGGACCGATCTCCGTCACCGGATCGAGCGGGTCGCCCACGGCCATGGCGCCGACGCGCTCGCACAGCCGCTCGACGAGCTGCTGGTACTGGTCGCGGGGAGCCAGGATCCGCGTCTGGGCCACGCACGCCTCGCCGTTGTTCATGAGCGACGCGGGCAGGAGGCCGGCGGCCACCTCGTCGATATTGGCGTCGGGCAGCACTATCGCCGCCGACTTGCCGCCCAGCTCGAGGGTGACGCGCTTGAGGCGCTCTCCACAGAGGGCGGCGATGCGCTTGCCCGCCGCCGTGCTACCCGTGAAGCCGATCTTGTCGACGTCGGGGTGGGTGACGAGATGCTCGCCGACCTCCCGGCCCGCCGGCACCACGTTCACCACGCCGGGCGGCAGCCCCGCCTCGGCCAGGATCTCGGCCAGCACGTTGGCGTCGAGTGGCGTCTCCGGAGCCGGCTTGAGCACGACCGTGCACCCCGCTACGAGAGCAGGCGCCAGCTTGAGCATGGCCACGAAGAGAGGGACGTTCCAGGGCACGATGGCCCCGACCACCCCGACCGGCTCCCGGCGGACCAGGGCGGGGCCCATCACGCCGGCGCGCACCTCCTCGAAGGGGATCTCGCGTGCCAGCCCGACGTAGTAGTCCAGGACCATGGTGGCCGAGAACACCTGGCCCAGCAGCGACCAGGAGATGGGCGAGCCGTTCTGCTCGGTGATCGTGCGGGCGATCTCTTCACTGCGGGCCTGGATGGTCGCCGAGACGCCAGCCAGCAGGTCGGCCCGTTCGGCCGGGCTCGTGTGGGGCCAGGGCCCGGAGTCGAACGCCCGGCGGGCGGCGGCCACGGCGGCGTCGATGTCGGCCTCGGTCGAGGCCGGCACGGTCCCGATCGGCTCCTCGGTGC
>DASXCO010000082.1 GCA_036491125.1 Acidimicrobiales bacterium
ACGGCGGAGCAGTGCGGCTTCGATGCCTTCTTCCGCTCGGACCACTACCTGCACATCCCCGGGGTGACCGGGGGCACGGGTGAGCCGGGCCCGACCGATGCCTGGATCACGCTGGCCGGGCTGGCTCGGGAGACGAGCCGCATCCGACTGGGGACCCTGCTGTCTCCCGTGACGTTCCGGCTTCCCGGGCCGCTGGCCATCTGCGTCGCCCAGGTGGACATCATGAGCGGCGGGCGGGTGGAGCTCGGGCTCGGGGCGGGGTGGTACGACGGCGAGCATCGGGCCTACGGCATCCCCTTCCCGCCGCTCGGCGAGCGCTTCGAGCGGCTCGAGGAGCAGCTGGCGATGGTGTCGGGGCTCTGGACCACGCCGCTCGGCGAACGCTTCTCCCTCCAGGGTCGCCACTACGCCGTCGAGGACAGCCCCGCCCTCCCCAAGCCTGTCCAGCGGCCCCACCCGCCCATCGTCCTTGGTGGGGCAGGCGCCACGAGGACGCCCCGGCTGGCCGCCGGGTACGCCAACGAGTACAACCTGCCCTTCCACTCGGCCGAGGACTGCCAGCGTCAGTACGAGCGGGTCCGGGCGGCGTGCGAGCAACTGGGGCGTGATCCAGCAGGGCTCGTGCGATCGGCGGCGGTGACCGTGTGCTGCGGGTCGGACGAGGACGAGGTGGTCCGACGGGCGACGGCCGTGGGCCGCGACGTCGCTGAGCTGCGGCGCAACGGGGCGACCGGCACCCCGACCGAGGTGGCCGAGCGCCTGCGCTCCTATAGGGATGTGGGAACAGACGCCGTCTACCTCCAGATCTTGGACGTGACCGACCTCGACCACCTGCAGCTCATCGCCGAGGAGGTCGTGCCCCAGCTCGGGGGGTAGCCCCCGTGCGGGTCGGCCGGAGGTAGCTTCGCCATGTGGAGCTAGACGGGATCGACAGCAGACACCTGCCGGTCCACGTCGGCTGCGTGATGGATGGCAACGGCCGGTGGGCCCAGAAGCGGGGCCTGCCCCGGACCGAGGGGCACAGCGCCGGCGAGGAGGCGCTCTTCGACGCCGTCGAGGGGATGCTGGAGCTCGGGATCGGGTGGTTCACGGTCTATGCCTTCTCCACCGAGAACTGGCGGCGGCCCCCGGACGAGGTCCGTTACCTGATGAATTTCAACCAGAACCTGCTCGTCCGTCGGCGGGACGAGCTCAACGGCAAGGGGGTTCGCATCCGCTTCGCCGGGCGCCGGGACTGGCGCGTGCCCCGTCGCCTCCTCCGTCGCATCCAGGAGTCCGAAGCCCTGACCCGCGACAACCGGCGCCTCACGCTCACCATGGCCTTCAACTACGGCGGCCGGGCCGAGATCGTCGACGCCGTTCGGGCTCTGGTCGCCTCCGGCGTGTCGCCCTCCCGAGTCGACGAACGGGCCATCCGAGCCCACCTCTACTACCCTGACGCGCCCGATCCCGACCTGGTGATCCGCACCTCTGGAGAGTTCAGGATCTCGAACTTCCTCTTGTGGCAGCTGGCCTACAGCGAGCTGGTGTTCAGCGATGTGCTGTGGCCCGACTTCCGCCGCCAGCATCTGTTCGAGGCGGTCCGGGAGTTCCAGCGGCGCGACCGACGGTACGGAGGAGTCGAGGCGTGAACGCCCGCCTCGCGGTGCCCCTGGCGGTGGTCGCCGTGTTCCTGGTGCTGGTCCTCGTGGCCTTCCTGGCGGCCATCGGCTTCTCGGCGGCCGTGGCCATCCTCGTGGTCGTGTTCGCTCTGGTCGCCTTCATCATCGTGGGCGGCTACGTCAGATGAGCCTGTACCGGGACCAGGGGGTCGTGCTGCGCACGATGCGGCTCGGTGAGGCCGATCGCATCGTCACCCTGGTGACCGCCGACCACGGAAAGGTGCGGGCGGTCGTCAAGGGGGTGCGCAAGACCAAGAGCCGGTTCGGTGCCCGGCTGGAGCCCCTCAGCCACGTGGCCCTCTTGTGCTGGCAGGGTCGTGAGCTCGATGTCGTCACCCAGGCCGAGGTGCTCGACCACCTCCGCATCGTCCGGGAGGATCTGAGCCGGCTGTCCCGGGCGACCGCCATGCTCGAGGCCGTCGACCAGGTCGCCCAGGAGCGTCAGGCCAATCCCCGCCTGTACGAGATGCTCGTCGGCGCCCTGCGAGCCCTGGCGACACGCGACGCTCCCCTTGTCGTACCGGCCTTCTTCTGGAAGCTGTTGGCGTTGGAGGGATACCAGCCCCTACTCGATGCCTGCGCCATCTGCGACGCCGTAGAACCGCTCGTCGCCTTCGATCTGTCCGAGGGTGGGACGCTGTGCCGGTCCTGCCGGCGCGGTGTGGCCGTGAGCCCCCAGGCGCTGGATCTGATCCGTCGGATCCTCGGCGGCGACCTCGTTGGCGCCCTCGACGAGCCGCCGGGTCCAGCTACGCACGAGGTCGAGCACCTGGCGTCCCGAGCCCTCGAGCACCATCTCGAGCGCCGCTTACGCGCCCTGCGGATGCTCGAGCGGGCCTGACCAAGTCGGGAGAGAAACGGCGGAGGGGCGGCTGGGGCCCTCCAGTATCCTCGGTGCATGCCGCCTGAGGACCTGATGGAACGCGTGGTGAACCTCTGCAAGCGCAGGGGCTTCGTGTTCCCGTCGGCCGAGATCTACGGAGGCTTCCGCTCCACCTACGACTACGGGCCTCTCGGCGTGCTCGCCCTCCGGAACGTGAAGGACGCCTGGTGGCGATCCATGGTCCAGCTGCGCGACGACGTCGTCGGGATCGATGCGGCCATCCTGACCAGTCCCAAGGTCTGGGAGGCCTCGGGCCACCTCACCAACTTCGCCGACCCGCTCGTCGACTGCCGCAACTGCAATGAGCGCTGGCGGGCGGACGAGATCGGCGGGGTGTGTCCCAACTGCGGCTCGAAGGATCTCACCGAGGCCCGCGCCTTCAACATGATGTTCAAGACCCACGCCGGTCCGGTGGAGGATGAAGGTGCGGTGGCGTACCTACGTCCGGAGACGGCCCAAGGCATGTTCCTGAACTTCGCCAACGTGCTTCAGACGACCCGGAAGAAGCCGCCCTTCGGTATCGCCCAGATCGGCAAGTCGTTCCGCAACGAGATCACCCCGGGGAACTTCGTCTTCCGCACCCGGGAGTTCGAGCAGATGGAGATGGAGTACTTCGTTCCTCCGGCGGAGGCCGACACCTGGTTCGAGTACTGGTGCGCCGAGCGGATGGCGTGGTACCTGGGCTTGGGCATCCCCGAGGACAAGCTGCGTCTCCGGGAGCACAGCGCCGAGGAGCTGTCCCATTACTCAGCCCGCACAGCCGATATCGAGTTCGCCTTTCCCTGGGGCTGGGGCGAGCTCGAGGGGCTCGCCAACCGCACCGACTTCGACCTGAAGGCGCACTCCGCCGCGTCGGGGGAGCGGCTGGAGTACTTCGACCAATCGACCGGGGAGCGCTACTTCCCGTATGTCATCGAGCCGGCCGCAGGCGCCACCCGGGCCATGATGGCCTTTCTCCTGGCCGCCTACGACGAGGACGAGGTCGGCGGCGAGCATCGAACGATTCTGCGTCTCCACCACCGCATCTCGCCCTACTCAGTGACCGTGCTCCCTCTGTCCAAGAAGGAGACACTGACGCCGGTGGCTCGCAAGGTGCTTGCTCTGTGCCAGCCGCACTTCATGTGCGACTACGACGAGACGCAGTCGATCGGACGCCGGTACCGCCGCCAGGACGAGATCGGCACGCCGTACTGCGTCACCGTTGACTTCGAGACCCTGGACGACATGGCCGTGACCATCCGGGAGCGGGACAGCACCGACCAGGTCCGGGTGCCGATCGACGGCCTGGTGGAGGAGCTGAAGACCCGGCTCGCCCTCACCTGACGACCTCGGCCGCAGCCCACGCCCCCGGGTTGGAGGCTTTAGTCTCGGGGGCCGAGAACGTGGCAGGAGGGCCGGATGGCGTACGTCTTCAATTTCGACCACAAGCACCGCAAGCCGCCCATGGAGATGAAGGATCTCCTCGGCGGCAAGGGCGCCAACCTGGCCGAGATGACGTCGGTGCTGGAGCTCCCGGTGCCGCCCGGGTTCACCATCACCACCGACGCCTGCCGCGCCTACATGGCCGGCGGCTGGCCTGACGGGCTCACCCAGGAGGTGGACCGGGCGCTGACCAAGCTCGAGAAGGCCATGGGCAAGCACCTCGGCGACCCCGGAGACCCCCTCCTCGTGAGCGTGCGCTCGGGAGCCAAGTTCTCGATGCCCGGGATGATGGACACGGTGCTCAACCTCGGGCTGAACGACGAGTCGGTCGAGGGCCTGGCCAAGCAGACCAGCGACGAGCGCTTCGCCTACGACTCCTACCGGCGGTTCATCCAGATGTACGGGCGCATCGTGCTCGGGCTGCCCGGCGAGGACTTCGACCGGCTCTTCGACGCCGCCAAGGAGCTGGCCAACACCACCTCCGATGCCGACATCCCCCCCGAGCTTCTCCGCTACCTGGTGACCTCGTTCAAGCAGATCGTGGAGCGCTCCACCGGGGCGCCCTTCCCCCAGGACCCGAGCCAGCAGCTGCGGGGCGCCATCGAGGCGGTCTTCGGCTCGTGGAACGGACCTCGGGCCGTCACCTACCGCAACCGCGAGCGCATCCCTCACGATCTGGGCACCGCCGTCAACGTGCAGGCCATGGTCTTCGGCAACCGCGACGACAACTCCGGTACCGGCGTGGGCTTCACCAGGGACCCGGCCACGGGGGCGCAGGGCGCCTACGGCGACTTCCTCGTCAACGCCCAGGGCGAGGACGTGGTCGCCGGCATCCGCAACACCGAGCCGCTCGCCGCCCTGGAGGGCCCCTTCCCCCGGATCTACAAGGAGCTGCTGGCGATCTTCGAGCGCCTCGAGCGGCACTACCGCGACATGTGCGACACCGAGTTCACCATCGACCAGGGCAAGCTGTGGATGCTCCAGACGCGGGTGGGCAAGCGCACCGGGGCGGCGGCGCTCAAGATGGCGGTGGACATGACCAAGGATCGGCGCATCAAGCTGACCCGGGCCGAAGCGGTGGGACGCATCGATGGCGAGCACCTGGACCAGGTGCTCCATCCCCGGTTCGCTTCGAGCGACGTAGCCGTGCTGACGAGCGGCCTGGGGGCGTCGCCCGGCGCCGCGGTGGGACGGGTCTGCTTCACCGCCGACGCCGCCGTGGCCGCCGCCGGCCGGGGCGAGCACGTGGTTTTGGTGCGGACCGAGACCTCGCCGGAGGACGTCCACGGGATGATGGCCGCCGAGGGCATCCTCACCGCTCGCGGCGGGCTGGTCAGCCACGCCGCCGTGGTGGCCCGGGGTTGGGGCAAGCCCGCGGTCGTCGGCGCCGAAGCGGTGCGCATCTCAGGAGGCAGCTTCACGGTCGGCGGTGTGAGGGTGGCCGAGGGCGACTTCGTCTCCCTCGACGGCACCACGGGGGACGTGGTCCTGGGCGAGGTGCCTCTGACGGCGGCCTCGCCACCCGCCGAGTTCGCCGTGCTGTTGGGGTGGGCGGACGAGATCCGGCGGGGACGCATGGGCGTGCGGACCAACGCCGACACCGGAGCCGACGCCGCCAACGCCCGCAGCTTCGGCGCCGAGGGCATCGGGCTATGCCGGACCGAGCACATGTTCCTGGGCGACGACCGGCTCCCGATCGTGCGTCGCATGATCCTTGCCGCCACGGCGGACGAGGAGGACGCCGCCCTGGAGGAGCTCAGGGTGGCGCAGAAGGCCGACTTCGCCTCGATCCTCCAAGCCATGGACGGTCTCCCGGTGACAGTCCGGCTCCTCGACCCGCCACTGCACGAGTTCCTGCCCAACACCGACGAGCTGCTCATCAAGGAGGCGACCGAGGGACTCAGCGAGCAGGAGCGTCTGCTCTACGACGCCGCCCGGGCGTGGAAGGAGGTCAACCCCATGCTCGGCACCCGCGGCGTCCGTCTCGGGGTGATCAAGCCAGGCCTCTACGCCATGCAGGTGCGGGCTCTCATGGAGGCGGCGGCGGAGCTGGCGGCTGGCGGAGGGGCGCCCATCGTCGAGATCATGATCCCGCTGACGGTGACTCGTGAGGAGCTGGCGCTGGCCCGCTCTTGGGTCACCAAGGCGGTCGCCGAGGTGGTCGGTGACGGGCCTGACGGCTCGTCGCGCGACAGCGGCAGGGGAAGGCGGCGCCGGCTGGAGGTCTCGATCGGGACGATGATCGAGACGCCGAGGGCCGCACTGCGGGCCGACGAGATCGCCGAGGAGGCCGACTTCTTCTCCTTCGGGACCAACGACCTCACCCAGATGACGTTCGGCTTCAGCCGCGACGACGTCGAAGGGCGGATGATGGGCGACTACCTGGAGAAGGGCCTGCTTCCGCACAACCCGTTCGAGACCGTCGACGCCGGCGGCGTCGGCGAGCTGGTGGCCATCGGGGTGCAGCGCGGGCGACAGACCCGTCCCGACCTCAAGGTGGGCGTGTGTGGTGAGCACGGAGGCGACCCGGAATCGATCGTCGTCTTCGCCCGGGCGGGGGTCGACTATGTCAGTTGCTCCCCCTACCGGGTGCCCATCGCCCGCCTGGCTGCAGCCCAGGCCGTCCTGGCCGCTGACGGGCAGGTCTGAGGCACCGGGCGGGGCTGCGGCGGGTCGATGTTCGACGTCACTGAGGCGGCGGTGGAGGGCGCCCTCGCCGCGGGGGCCTCATACGCCGACGCACGGGTCGTGCTCACTCGCACCCAGCTCGTCACGGCTCGCGACGAGACGGTTGAATCTGTGAGCCAGGGCGAGGCGATCGGCGTCGGCGCGCGGGCGCTGATCGGCTCGTCGTGGGGATTCTTCGCCACACCGGAGACGAGCACCGCGGCGGCGCGCCGGGCGGGGGAGCGGGCGGCCGAGATCGCCCACGCGTCGGCGCTGGTGGCCGGATCGGGACGCGGACCTGCGCTGGCGGGGCTGGCCGAGGTGTCTCCGGTGGTCGCCCACTGGGAGTCGTCCTACGAGGTGCACCCGCTCGAGGTCTCGCTGAGCGAGAAGGCCGACCTGCTCCTCGAGGCGACCACCACCATGCGCTCAGTCGCGGGAATCTCCCTCGCCGAGGCGGACGCCACCGTCTGGGACACCGAGAAGTGGTTCGTCTCGAGCGAGGGCCACCGGATCTCCCAGCGGCTGGCCGAGTGCGGGGCGTCGATGACGGCCACCGCGGTCGGCGACAGCGAGACGCAGCGTCGGTCCTACCCGGGCATACGCGGCCAGTACGGCACCCAGGGCTGGGAGCTGGTTCGAGGTATCGATCTGGGCGGCAATGCCGGCCGCATCGCCGAGGAGGCGGTGGCCCTCTTGCACGCCCCGCCCTGCCCGGCCGGCACCGCTGACCTCATCCTGGGCAGCGAGCAGCTCGCCCTCCAGATCCACGAGTCGGTGGGCCACGCCATCGAGCTGGATCGAATCCTCGGCTGGGAGGCCGCCTTCGCCGGCACGTCCTTCCTGGACCTCTCCCAGCTGGGACGCTTCCGTTACGGCTCGGAGCTCATGAACGTCACCGCCGACGCCACCCTGCCGGGCGCGCTGGGATCGTTCGGCTACGACGACGAGGGCACTCCGGCCCAGCGCGTCGACATCGTCCGGGACGGGGTCTGGGTCGGGGTGCTGTCGGGCCGGGACTCCGCGGGCCTGGCCGGGGTTCCGGCGGGAGGGATGGTCCGGGCCGACGGCTTCAACCGGCTCCCGATGGTGCGCATGACCAACGTCGCACTGCTGCCCGGAGACTCCTCCCTCGAGGAGATGATCGCCGAGACCGACGACGGGATCTTCATGGACACCAACCGCTCCTGGTCGATCGACGACCAGCGGCTCAACTTCCAGTTTGGCTGCGAGATCGCATGGGAGATCAAGGGTGGGAGGCGGGGGCGGATGCTGCGCAACCCGACGTACACGGGCATCACGCCTGAGTTCTGGGGATCGCTGGACCGGTTGGGCGGCCCCGGCGAATGGGCGTTCTGGGGGACCCCGAACTGTGGCAAGGGCCAGCCGAGCCAGGTGGGCCACACGGGTCATCCGGCGGTGCCGGCCAGGTTTCGTGGCGTGCGGGTCGGAGTGGCGGGTTGAGCGCCGAGCTCGCCGTCTGCGACAGGGCGCTCGAGATCGTCGGCCCTTCGGGCGCGGCCGAGGTGCGGGTGTCGACGGGGAGGCGCTCGCTCACCCGTTTCGCCAACTCCCTGATCCATCAGAACGTCGCCGAGGAGAAGTGCTCCGTCACTCTGACCCTGATCGCCGACGGCCGGCTGGCCCGGGCGAGCACCAACCGGGTGGACGACGATGCCCTGCGAGCGCTGGTGGAGCGCACCCGGGAGGCCGCCCGACTCCGGCCTCCCGATCCGGACTGGCCCGGCCTGGCCCCTCGCGCGCCGGTCGCCCCCGTTGACCACTACGACCGGGCGACCGACGAGGCCTCGCCTCGACAGCGGGCCGAGGTGGTTGCCGCCTTCCTGGCCGCGGGAGCCGGGATGTCGGGGGCGGGGTACTGCCAGACGACCAGCGAGGTGACGGGCTTCGCCAACACCGACGGCCAGCGGCTCGCCGGCCGGTCCACGCAAGCCACGATCGACGGCATCCTCCGGCTCGGGTCCGCCGACGGGAGTGGTGCCCAGACGGCAGTCGACCTGGCCTCGCTGGACGGGGCCGGGGCAGGCGAGGCCGCCGCCTCGCGGGCGGCGCTCGGTGCCGAGGCGATCGAGCTGCCGCCGGGCCGCTACGAGGTGATCCTGGAGCCCGCATGTGTGGCTGACATCTGCCAGTTCCTCGTCGGCTACGGCTTCAACGCCAAGATGCACGCTGATGGGCGGTCGTTCGTGCACGTGGGCGAGGCGCAGTTCGACGCCGCCGTGAGCCTCTGGGACGACGCCACCGACGACCGGGCCGTGGGCCTCGGCTTCGACGCCGAGGGCACTCCCAAGCGACGGATGCCCATGGTGGAGGCGGGGGTGTCGGTGGGACTGGTTCACGACCGCCGCACGGCTGCCAAGGCGGGGACCACCTCGACCGGCCACGCCATCGGAGGCGGGGAGCGGTTCGGCGCCTACCCGACGAACCTCTTCCTCGGCGCCGCCGGCGATGCCGGTTCCGGGGGCGCGCCGGCGAGCCGGGGCAGCCGGGACGAGGTCGTGGGGGCTGTGACGAGGGGGCTGCTGGTGACCGACTTCTGGTACACCCGCATCCTCGACCCCAAGACCCAGGTCGTGACCGGCCTGACCCGCAACGGGCTCTTCCTCGTCGAAGACGGACAGGTGACCCGGGGTGTGCGCAACCTTCGCTTCACCCAGTCGTATGCCGGCGCCGTGGCGCCTGGCCACATCAAGGCGATCGCTCCGGACGCCCGCCTCGTCAACAGCAGCGCCTTCGTGCCCAGCCTGCACCTCGCCTCGTGGAACTTCACCGGGGGCGCCAGGGGCTGAGGATCGGCTCGGGCTCAAACACGCCTGATCGCTGCAGTTCGGTGACCGAGAGCCCGGCAGAGCGAACCTGCAGCGACTGGGTGCGCTCTGCGCGCCCAGTCGCGACAAGGTCGTCCGAGCGGGGGTAGCGGCCCCAACCGAGGAACCGCGGCGAAGCCGCCAGGAGAACGGTACCGTCCAAACCGTGGCGATCCCCGACGAGGCCGTCGCCCAGGTGCGGGCGGCGACCGACCTCGTGGCCCTGGCGGGCGAGCATGTCGCCCTGCGCCGGCAGGGCCGGCGCTGGGTCGGCCTGTGCCCGTTCCATTCCGAGAAGACGCCGTCGTTCACGGTGAACGGAGAGGAAGGCCTCTACTACTGCTTCGGGTGCCAGGCCGCCGGCGACGCCATCAGCTTCGTGCGGGCCGTCGAGCACCTTGACTTCGTGGAGGCGGTCGAGCGGCTGGCCGGGCGGACCGGCATCACGATTCAGCACGAGGACGCCGGCGGCGGACGGGAGCGCAAGCGCCGTGACCGACTCCAGGCTGCGATGGGCGCCGCCGTGGAGTGGTACCACGAGCGACTGCTCCACCACCCCGACGGTGGCCGGGCCCGCGACTACCTGCGCTCTCGCGGCTACGACGCGTCGACGGTGCGGGCGTTCTCGCTGGGCTGGGCGCCCGACGACTGGGATGCGCTCGCTCGGGCGCTCGAGGTGCCGGGGGAGGTGCTGGCCGACGCGGGACTCGGTTTCGTCAACCGCGTAGGACGTCAGCAGGACGCGTTCCGGGCCAGGGTGCTGTTCCCGATCTTCGACGCCGGTGGTCGTCCCGTTGCCTTCGGCGGGCGCGTCCTCCCGGCCCGTGACGTCGGCGGCGGCACGGAGGGCCCCAAGTACAAGAACTCGCCCGAGTCGCCGATCTACTCGAAGCGACGCACCCTGTACGGGCTCAACTGGGCCAAGGGCGAGGTCGTGCAATCCGGAGAAGCGATCGTCTGCGAGGGCTATACCGACGTCATCGCCCTGTTCGGGATCGGGCTTCGCCGCGCTGTGGCCACTTGCGGCACCGCGCTCGGTGAGGACCACTTCCAGATCCTGCGTCGATTCGCCCGACGCGTCGTGCTGGCCTATGACGCTGACACGGCGGGGCAGACCGCTGCCGACCGGGTGTACGAATGGGAACGTCGCCACGAGGTCGATGTGGCGGTTGCCGACATGCCATCAGGCACTGACCCCGCCGAGATGGCGAGGACCGATCCGGACGGCTTGCGGACCGCCATCGAGGAGGCCAAGCCCTTCTTGTCCTTTCGTCTGGAACGGGCACTGTCTGAGGCCGACCTGCGTAGTGCCGAGGGTCGGGCCAAGGCTGCCGAGGCGTCGCTGATCGTGATTGCCGAACATCCGAGCGATCTCGTGCGCGACCAGTACGTGATGAATGTGGCCGACCGTTGTCGCATCGACGCGGATCGGTTGCGCTCCCGACTCGACGAGCTCCGGCGCGAGAAGACGCGCCACACGACCGCGACGAGACGAGCGGGCCGGTCCGGTTCGCACCAGGCGGTTGGTCGCGCTGGCGACGACGACTCAGACGGCGCGTCGCGCGTTCCCGACCCTGATCGCCGACCGCGTGGGCGTCCAGTCGCGGATCACGACGGACCGGGGATCGAGGCGTTACGCCTAGCCGTTCACCGCCCGGAAGAGGTCGCCGACCGTCTCGAGGCCGTGCTTTTTTCGAACGCGATTCAGCGCGCTGGATTCGAGGCTCTGGCTTCGTCGGCCACCTTGCACGAGGCGATCGATCGGGCCGAGCCTGCCGCCGCAGCGCTCCTCGAGCGCCTCGCTGTCGAGGACACCGATGCCAATGCCGACGAGGTGGTGACGCGATTGGTGGAGCTGGCCGCCCTGCGTGCGCTGGCCGAGCTCGAATCCGACGCCCGCGCGTCGGAAACTCGCTTTCTCGAGCTTGCGCCGCTCACCACGTGGCTCCGCCTCAAGATCGAGGAATTGCGCCAACCCGCTACCGCCGTCGAAACGGTGAACGGGTTGCTACCCTGGCTTGTGGAATCGGTGCGGGAGGACGCGTGAGCGAAGCGGTACCAGCACTGTCCATATCGGACGGTGTGCCGGAGGGGGGGCTAACCCGGCTCCTGGAGCGGGGCAGAGCTCATGGCGTCCTGACGCAGGATGACCTGATGTCAGTGGTGAAGAGCGTCGAGCTCAGCGCCCCCCTGATCGACGCGCTCATCAGCAGGGTCAAGGCCGAGGGGATCAGGTACGTCGACGATCACGCCGACCACGGTGAGGACGATGTCGGTGACAACGGGCGGAACGGGGTAGCGGCGCCCCCCAAAGGGGGGGTCGTCCCTAGCGCTTCGTCGCACGACCGTCTGACCCCGCACCACACGTCCAGCCGCCAAGGTGTCGAAGCGGTGCCGGTGCCCGATCGTGCGCCGGCGCCTCCGCCGATTGACCTTTCTGGAGACGCAGGCGCGGCGATCGATCCGGTGCGCACCTACCTCCGGGAGATCGGAAAGGTGCCGCTGCTCACGGCCGAGCTCGAGGTGGTGCTCGCGCGTCGTATCGAGAAGGGCCTTGCCGCCGCCGAGCGCATCGCCGAGCTCGAGGAGCGCCACGGTCCCGACGGCGTGCCGCGCGAGACGCTGAGAAAGCAGCGCCGTCTTGTAGTCAGCGGATCGGAGGCCAAGGACCTCTTGGTCGAGGCCAACCTCCGTCTGGTCGTGTCGATCGCCAAGCGGTACCGCAACCGGGGCATGGCCTTCCTGGACCTGATCCAGGAGGGCAATCTGGGCCTCATGCGGGCGGTCGAGAAGTTCGATTACACGAGGGGCTTCAAGTTCTCGACCTACGCCACGTGGTGGATCCGCCAGGCGATCACCAGAGCGATCGCCGATCAGGCTCGCACCATCCGCATCCCGGTCCACATGGTGGAGACCATCAACAAGGTGGCGCGAGCGCAGCGCCAGCTGCTCCAGGAGCTCGGTCGTGAGCCGAACATCGACGAGCTGGCACTGCGGCTCGAGCTGGCCGTGGAGCGGGTCCGTGACATCCAGCGCATCAACCAGGACACGGTGTCCCTCGAGCAGCCGATGGGAGACGAGGAGGATTTCAGCCTCTCCGACGTCATCGAGGACCAGGGCGCCGTCGTGCCGCCCGACGCCGCCACGCGGGTGCTGCTCAACGAGGCAGTGAAGAAGGCTCTCTCGGAGCTGAGCCCACGCGAGCAGGACATCGTGCGCCTCCGCTTCGGGCTGGAGGACGGTCACATTCGGACGCTGGAAGAGGTGGGCCGGGCGTTCGGGGTCACGCGGGAGCGGATACGCCAGATCGAGGCCAAGACCCTCGCCAAGCTGCGCCACCCCATGCGGAGCCAGCCGCTCCGCGACTATCTCGACGCCGAGTGAGCGACCCTCAGGTCGGCGTCTCGGCGTCCTTCGAGCCCGCGCCATCTGTCGACTTGGTCCCGACGACGTCGCGTGCCCTCTCCCGGCCGAGGTCGACAACCGCCCGTGCCTTGCCCGCCGCCCCTTCGAGGGCGTTCGAGTCCTGGGCCTGGCGCAGCATCCGATTGATCTGCTCGTAGCGTTCACGACCCGCCATGGCTCCGAGGTAGTAGCCGATGGCGAAGCCGCTGATGAACCCGATACGTAGTCTCATGGTTCCTTCATACTCCTTGGGAGCGAGCCTCGGGGCCCGGACCCAAGCGTATCGTCGCTGCTGGGGGCCATCGTGGGGCAAACTGGAGCGCTGCTAGGGTCGAGTCGTTCCGGGGTAGCTCAATCGGCAGAGCGGGTGGCTGTTAACCACTAGGTTGCGAGTTCGAGTCTCGCCCCCGGAGCTCGCCGCATCGCAGCCAGTCGGGCCGGTAGCTCAGTGGTCAGAGCACGGGACTCATAATCCCTTGGTCGCAGGTTCGATCCCTGCCCGGCCCACGACCGTCAGTATTTCAGCATCGTTCGGCGGTGACAGCGTTAGTTACTTGTCGCCGCATGACTGCTGTCATGCCGGTCTTCAGAGACCAGACAGACTCCGACCTAGCTCTCCACGGCCCCGACGAGCTCGGTCATCAGCTCCTTGACTCGCCTGTCGATCTCCTCGCGGATGGGCCGGATCTCCTCGACGCTCTTGCCGGCGGGGTCAGGTAGATCCCAGTCGAGGTACCGCTTGCCCAAGAAGACCGGACAGGCGTCGCCGCATCCCATGGTGACGATGACATCGGCCGCTCGGGCTGCCTCGTCGGTGAGGGGCTTTGGGAACTCCTCGGACACGTCGAGGCCGATCTCGTGCATGGCTGCAACCACGGCCCCGTTGACCTTTGACGCCGGCTCGCTTCCGGCCGAGGTGACCCGGACCCGTCCGTGAGCATGATGGTCGAGCAAGGCAGCTGCCATCTTTGAGCGTCCCGCATTGTGGACGCAAACGAACAGAACCTCTGGGGTCTTGGCCATCGTCACCTATCGAGGAACTCGGCCACGAGCCGTCGAATGAGCTGAGGCGGCAACGGTCAGCTGGAGGCTGGTGCTTGGCTGGCCAGATCGGGACGGGCCGCACAACAGGCCGCTACCGAGGACGCTGCAGGCTCGGTGGTGCGCTCGCCAGCGGGGACGTCGGCGTCGTCGAGCACCGTGTAGATCTCCCACGGTGCCCCGTCGGGGTCATCGACCCACACCTTGTCCTGTACGGCGTAGCAGCACGAGACTCCCTCCTCGCTCGTGGTCGGTAGCCCCTCCCCGGCCAGGCGGGCCTGGGCGGCGGTGACCGCGGCGGTGTCCTCGACCTCGATACCGAGGTGGTTGAGGGAGGCGGGCTGGCCCGAACCTTCGATGAGGATCAGCTTGAGGGCGGGCTCGGCCACGGCGAAGTTGGCATAGCCGGGCCGCAGCTTGGCTGGCTCCGTCGCTAACAGCTTGGAGTAAAACGCGACCGCGCCGTCGAGGTCCGATACGTTGAGAGCGAGCTGAACCCGGGGCATCAGGCCTCCTGGTAGATTGAAGTTTGTCGATCTGCAGCATGGACTATTGATCGACGTGTGTCAATAGGAGGCTCGATGCCGACCAGGCAAGCGGTTCGGAGGGCGACCTCCTCGGACGATCTGTGCTGCTCGTCTCTCGTCGAGGCCCCGCTCGCCGAGTCCGAGGCGATCGAGCTGGCACGGGTGCTCGCCGCCTTGGCGGACCCGGTGCGCCTCCGCCTCTATTCGCTCGTGGCCGCGGAGACAGAGATCTGCTCCTGCGACCTGGAGCGACCTCTGGGCAAGAGCCAGCCCACCGTCTCCCATCACACGAAGATCCTCGCCGAGGCCGGGCTGATCGTCGGGGAGAAACGAGGGCGCTGGACGTGGTGGCGGGTGGTCCCCCGTCACCTCGCCGCTGTTCGTCGGGCGCTGGGAGGCTAACCCGGCTGGACCGGCTGAGCCCGATGATCAATCGGCGTGGAGCTCAAGGCCGCAGTCCTCGTCGCCGAGGCGGGCGCCCCCACCGTGCATCAACGTGAACCAGACCGTCGTCCCCGCAGATGACTCTGCCGGGACGACGCCCCAGTCGTCCGACATGGCCTCGACGATCCGAAGCCCGCGACCAGAAAGGTCGGTAGGGCGCGGGGAGCGTATGGTCGGCTCGCCCCCTCCGCGGTCGGTCACATCGACACGAACCCTCCGACTGTCATCCTCGATGCTGACGCTGAAGCCGCCCGGCGTGAAGCGGATGCAGTTCGACGCAAGCTCGGAGACCATCAGGACGATAGCCTCCAGTCCCTCTCGCGGGAGCTGGGGGAGTGCGTCTGTGGCAAAGCGGCGCGCCGCCCCGACAGAGGTCGGCTCTGCTACAAAGCTCCGGGTGGATGTCATGGATCGATGTGGAGAATGTCAGTCAGTCCCATGCTCTCGATGGTTCGGCGGATGATCCGGGACGGGTGTCGAAGCTCGACACGGACCGACTCTCGGCCCCAGCGCAGCAGCAGCGCGATGCCGGAGCTGTCCATGAAGTCGAGGCCACTTGCGTCGACGATGAGTCTCTCGGGTCCTTTGGCCATGATGGGCTCGACGGCTGCCGCGATGGAATCGGCGTTGGACAGGTCGACCTCTCCGCTGATCGTGATGATCGGTGTGCCGGATTCATCGACAGACGTCTGGACCGAGCTTTCGGGTCCCCCGCTGTGCTCTAAGCCAGCCATTTCACCCCCACCACAGCTATGTCATCGTCGGATCCATCGGGTGTGAGCTCGTGGAGCACCCGTCGCAACATGCTGTCGAGCGAGTCGTCGCTGGCCAGCGCGGATTGGCGCATCCTTTCCAATCCGACGTCGAGGTCTTCCCCGCGTCGTTCGATGAGGCCGTCAGTGAACGCAACAAGGGTCGCGCCGTGAGGAATGGGAACGGTCACCGACCGATAGGCGGGGTGATCGGACACGCCCACAGGCGCACCGACATCGGTTGTCACATAGCGGGCTTCGTCGCCGACGATGAGCAAAGGGTTCAAGTGCCCAGCATTGGCCATGGTCATCTGATGCCGCTCGATGTCGACGAGCGCGCAGACGACCGTGGCGAAGTGGCCGTCGCCGGCAACACTCAGCAGCCCCGAGAGCCTGTCGAGGATGACGGCGGGCTCATCTCCCTGGGCTGCATAGGCTCGGATGGCATAGCGCAGCGACGCCATGACCGTGGCAGCGCGCAGCCCGCGCCCCGATACGTCGCCGACGACCAGCACGAAGGCTCCATCGTGGAGGTGGATGACGTCGTACCAATCGCCGCCGATCTCCACGTCGCCGACGCCAGGTCGGTACTCCACGCTGATCTCAACGCCGGGAAAGGCGGGAACATCGAGTGGAAGAAGCGCATGTTGGAGCGCTTCGGCAAGGCCACGCTGCTCGGCATAGAGGCGCTGTCTCTCGCCTGCGACCACGCCCAGCTCGGTCGCGGCTTGCTCGGCATGCTGTCGCCGGCGGATGAGCCGCTCGGTCACCAGGGCCGCGGTGACGGCCAGCAGCGTTCCAAGTACGGCAATGAGCCACGGGAGCTCCTGGGAGAGCCCTCCACCGAGGTTGCCCCGGGCCGTCATTACCAGTGTGAAGGCCGAGTCGCCGAACGGCACTGTTGTCATTGCGTGTCGTCCGGTGACCGGTAGGTGACTCAGGCTCGTTGCGACGAGATTCGCGGGGCGCTGTGTCGTCCCCAGGTAGAGCGCATAGTTCAAGTCGGAGAAGGCGGAGTTGGTCTCGATCCGCAGCCGGCGGTTGGCCGGGATGGCAGATTCGGCATAGACGGCGTAGCGCACGCCCGCACCGGGAGCGACGAATGCGTATCCGAGGCGGGGCTGGGGCCGGTTCAGCATGCCCGTCACGCCCAGGACAGGAGACCGTGCGGCACGGACGAAGAGCGCTTGGGCCTGCGAGGGTGACTCGGCAAGCTGTGGGCTGGCACCGACGACAGCGCTGGGCTGAGCGGTCCCGGGCTGAAGGGGCCAGAGCGAGGCAGAGACGAATTGGCGCCCGGCACCGACGTACGGCGCAAAGAACCCGCTGAATCCTCGTGGGTCACCCATTGTTGCAATCGCGAGCTCTGCAGCCGACGCCAGAGGCGTCTGAACACTCGGTAGTGCGGCAGTGAGTACAGAGCCAGCTTCACGAACGCGGACGTCGAGGAGACGTTGCTCGTTGTTGTTGTGCTCGTACCACGATGCCCAGGTGAGGACGCCAACCAGGGCAAGACTGACAAAGAGGACAACGACGGTCAGGGGGTGAGGTCCCGACCCTCGGGACCCTGCCAGCCGCCTCGTCGCTCCTGTGTTGGCACCAACAGCCGCCTGAGGTCGAGCCATCCTTACTGGAGACTCGATGGCGGTCGCACGAATCAATGACTTTCCCCCCGGTACCTGAGGCACACCCATCCCTCGGGACGTTGGTCGAGCATAGGCTCGGCGCCGTCTCTGGAGCTAGAGGGCCCGCCCCCAGCGCTCGCTGGTCACGTGCTCAGGGAGCCCACGGCGCAGGCCAGTCATTGGTGCGGAGGAGCGCGTCGGTACCTCCGTCCACGAAGACGAGAGACCCGCACACGAACCTGGCGTCAGGGCCGAGCAGGAAGGCGATGAGCCCAGCGATCTCCTCCGGTCGGCCGACACGTCCAGCTGGCAAGGGGAACTGATCCAACGCCGAACCGATGACCGGGTCCCGCCGGACCTCCGCGGTCATCGGCGTCTCGATGAACCCGGGCGCAACTGCGTTGAGCGTGATCCCCGCCCCGATCCAATCGGAGGTCGGGGCCTGCCGGCGGACCCAGCGGGCGATCGCCGTCTTCGTCGCCGGATAGGCGGCCAACGAGCCGACGCTGTCGCCGATCTCCTTGGCCATGGCTTCGTCGCCGGCGAGGCAGGCGTCGACCAGCTCGAGCGGCAGGCCCGGCTGGCAGGTCGTGGAGTTGGAGCTGATGGCGACGGCAGCCGGGTTCGTCCCGCGAGCGAGCAGCCCTCGCAGGCCGGCGAGCAGCTCGACGGTCCCGAAGTAGTTCACCGCCACCAGCAGCGCTCCGGGTCTGTCCTTGAGCCCCGCCAGGCCGGCGAAGGTGACGAGGCCGTCCACCGTGCCGGCCGAGAGAGATGCCACGTTGTCGATCGCGGCGCGCCGACCCGCTGGTGTCCCCAGGTCAGCCGCGACCTCGGCGTCGTTGAGGTCCACGCCGATGACCCGGTGGCCGTCTGCCACCAGCCGTTCGGTCGTGGCCGCCCCCATCCCGCTGGAGGCGCCGGTGATCACGATCGTGCCCATGAGGACATCATTATGCAGGTAACTGATTGGCGCGGTTCTCGACGTTGGCGACGATCGTCTGCCGGACGTCAGCCGGAAACGGCTGCCCGAGGCCGATCGTCTGCACGGCGACGACGGCGCGACCGCGGAGGATCGTGGTGAGCTCGGCGTCGACTGTCGTGCGACCGCCTTGGACGACGACGTTGACGGTGACGGCGGCCGCCGTGACCCGGTCGCCCGGTGGAGCCGTGGCCGGCACACCGCTCACCGAGCTGGAGGTGACGGCGGACCCGGCAGGCAGTGCGCGCGGCAGGGTGCTCAACAGGGACTGACGGGCGCAGTTACCGAAGGTGGTCTGGGCAAGGACGCCGTAGTCGGCCTGGCCTTGCGCCGTCGTGCGGGTGAGCTTCACGTTGGAGCTGGCCTGCTGGGCGCTGAGGACGAAGGCGGGAGAGTTGACGTTGGCCGTCGTGTGCGAGTCGGGTGGCGCCGTCCCGAGACAGGCGTACAAAGTTCGCTCCATGTTCGCGTTGCCAGGAGCGGTCACCGGGTTGGGATGCCCCTGCCAGCCCGCCGGGAAGTCGCTCTGCTGAAGGTTGATCCGAGCGGCGGATGTGGTGTCAGGCGACGAGCTCGGCGGAGACACTGTCGAGCCGCCGCCGCACCCGGCCGTCACCACGATGGTGAGCGCGCCGGTCGTGGCAACCAGGCGCCGCATCTCTGCTCCCTTCGTTTGCGACGTCCTCTCGATGACGCGGGGAATGGTAGGCGGCGCTCGCCGCCGGGTCGTCAGAAGGTCCGGGCGCTGGGGGGTGCCAGGGCGACCTGGCACTGTTGGGTCAGCGCTGCCACCAGACGGCTCTCGTCGACGTTCGGGCTCTCGCTCAGCGTCGTTCGCAGCGCTTCCCACTGTCCCGAGTTAGCCGCTGCCACAGACGCCAACGGAAGTGCGGTCCTGAGCTCGACCAGGGCGTCGACCCGCTCTTTGTCGGCGGCCGCGGGATCGGGGTTGGACGCCGCCTGGGCATAGAGGCGCAGCGAACGCTCGACGTGTTGACAAGCCTGCTTGGCCGTGGAGTCAGAGCTCGCGCTGCAGCCGGCCACCATGGCGAGACATCCCAGCGCCAGCGCGGAGAGGCCGATCCTCACCCGACGGGGCCGGCCGCGCACGCGTGGGTCCCGGGAACTTACTCCCCCAGCCAAGCGGGTGCTGCCTCGAGCAGGAACCGGCTCACGGCGAGTGAGCGGTCGAACACCTCACAGAGCAGCTCCTCTCCGGCCAGAACCCGCGCCAGGGAGACCCGTTGGCGGGCCACGATCGTGAGGCGTCGCTCGGGGGCGTCGGTGGCCGACGCGAAGGAGTCGATCGCCGATGCCTCAAGCGGCAGCTCGAGGCCCCCCACCCCGGCGAGATCAATGGCCAGGCGAAGAAGGTCGGGCCCGGTCGGGAGCGGAGGGAGGGCCCAGGTGAAGGTCAGGGGAAAGTGAAACTCGTCCGCCGGGTCCGAGTCCTCGGGGAGCTCCACCACCGCGTCCTCGAACGACAGCAGCACGCGGGGGTCGACCTCGAGGGCGAGGTGGAGATCGAGCGGTCCACCGCAGCCTTCTTCGGGGTGCAGGTCGACCTCCCACACCTGGCGCAGCGAGTAGGTCTCCACGAAGTGCCGCTCGTCGTGCACGTGGAACCCGTGATCCACCGCGTGGTCCTTGAGCTCGGCCACATATCCAGCGACGTCGATGACCGCCACGGCGCCAGCCTACTTGGGGGGTGGGTCGCACCACTCTCGCCGCGGATAACGTCGCTCACCCGTGGACGACGATCAGTTGCTCGAGGTGTTGCACGAGGCCGTGACGGCGGTGGCCGTCGCCCTGGCCGGGCTGGAGGACTGGGGTCCAGCCGGTACCCGGCCCGACCAGTACCGGTCGGATCTGGTCGCTGACGCCGCCGCCGTTCCGATCCTCGTGGAGGCGGGCCTGGGGGTGCTGAGCGAGGAGTCGGGCCTGGCCGGGGCCGGGCGGCCCGTGGTCGCCGTGCTGGATCCCGTCGACGGCTCGACCAACGCCGCCCACGGCCTGCCCTGGTACGCCACCAGCCTGTGCGCGGTGGACGAGGAGGGTCCGCGGGTCGCGGTCGTGGCCAACCAGGCCAGCGGCGTCCGCTTCGAGGCGGTGCGCGGGGGTGGGGCGCGACGAGACGGGCGGTCGCTCAGGGCGTCGGGGTGCGAGGCCCTCGAGCGTGCGATCGTCGCCCTCTCGGGGTATCCAGCGCGCCATCTCGGATGGGGCCAGTTCCGGGCGCTGGGAGCCGCCGCCCTGGACCTGTGCGCCGTCGCCGAGGGGACCCTGGACGCCTACGTGGACTGCAGCGGCTCGGGCCAGGGGCCCTGGGACTATCTGGGTGGCGCGCTCGTGTGCCGCGAGGCTGGTGCGGCCGTCGTCGACGCTCGGGGGCGCCCGCTGGTGGCCCTGGAGCACGCGGACCGCCGGGTACCGGTGGCGGCGGCGACCCCGGCGCTGCTGAGCTCGCTGGTCAACGCCAGGACGTCCCTTCCGGGGCGGTGATCGGGCCGGCCTGGAAAATAGGTTGACGGCGCCCGGAAGCCATGGTCGGATGGCGGGAGCGGGGAAGGCCCTCGCGCCAGACACGAGGGAGCGTGGATGCGGAACGTCGCTGTGATCGAGCTCACGGCCGACCGCCACGCCCTCATCTGGACGCGGCGTCGTGGCGGTCAGCCCCTCTCGCCGTTTGCGGCATTTCACCATGGGCGTATGACCGCCAACGGCGACAAGGCCGTGCGGCCGACGAGCCCCCCTGGAGCAGCAACTGGGTAGTCATCCTTCGCTCCAGAGCTTGGCTCAGAGGCCGCCGGAATCTCCGGCGGCCTTTTTGTTTCCCTCCGTGCAGCTCGCTGCGGCTGCCTGGAGATCCGATCCTGACCGAAAGGGGAGGCGAGATGCTCGCCGCAGCCCAAGAAGCCAGAGGCATCGAGGCCCTGCTCATCGACGCGCGGTCAGGCGCCGACTGGGATCAGGCCAGCTGTCGCGACGGAACTGCCAGCACGGTCGAGCTGTTCTTCTCCGAGCAGCTCGACGACATCGCCCGGGCGAAGGCCATCTGCGCCGGCTGCCCGGTTGCCGAGCAGTGCCTCGAGGGTGCGCTCGAGCGGCGCGAGCCCTGGGGCGTGTGGGGCGGCCAGCTCTTCGCCAACGGCCGCATTCTGCCGTTCAAGCGCAAGCGCGGGCGTCCCCCGAAGAACCCTCATGCGCAGATGACGGCCTGACCCGCGGCACCCGCCGCTGCCATCCGTTCAGCCCGACCCGGTCTTCGCCTGTGGCCGGGTTGGACGGACCGTGCTCGCTCTAGACGCTTCCGGGTGCGTCTGTTGCCGCATCCCGCCTGGGGGTCTGTTCGAAGACGTAGTAGATGGCGACGACGGCGCTGATGACGAGGGTGGCCGGAGCGCTCACGAAGGCGATGCCGATCCCCGTGATGTAGCCGATGTGGCCCAGGCTGAACCGGGCCAGCGCCCGGCGGGCGTCGGTGGGAGAGAGCGGGACCTTCATGTGCTCGTGGCGGACCGACCACCAGAAGATCAGGGCGAAGGCGATCGACATGCCTTCGTACGCTCCCATGTACATGGCGGCGGCCAGATGGGAGTCGGTGCCGCCGCTCGTCACGTAGGTCGCCATGGTCGAGGTGGCGAAGGGAATGCTCACCACGAAGAAGAGCAGCAGGAGGTTGAGGAACAGGAGCGTCCGGTCGATCTCCGCAAGGTTCTTGAAGATGCCGTGGTGGTTGACCCAGATGATCCCGATGGTGAGGAAGCTGATGAAGTAGGCGGCGAACGCGGGCCACTTGTCCGCCAGCTGGTGAGCGAGGGTGCCGTGGCCAGGCCCGGCCACGGCCAGGTCGAGGGCCAGCAGCGTGATGGCCACCGCGAAGACGCCGTCGCTGAACGCCTCCAGCCTGGCGCTGTCCATGGGGTCCTGCTTACCTCAGGTCACGGCCAGCTGCCGGCGAAGGGGCGGGAGCACTTCGTTGCCGAGGCGCAGGATCTGGTCGCGGGCGTCCGCCGGTGTCACTCCAGGGACCTGGATGCGCAGGTTGAGCGCGTCGGCACCGGCTCGGCGGGCGACGTCGGCGAGCTGGTCGGCGACCGAGCCGGCCTTGGTACCGGTGACGAGCTGGTCGCTGCTCCAGTGCGACTGAGCGGCTGTCGACGCGTAGCCGCGGTAGACGTCGACCTGGCGTTCGAGACGATCGCGTGGCGGATCGCCGAGCCAGGCCCGCCGGACAAGGATGCACGGGCCGGTGCCGCCGGCCTGGCGGAAGACGTCGGTGAGCTGGCGGCAGCGCTCGGCGGTGGCCAGCGAGTCGAGCAGGATGCCGACGCCGCAGCCGGCGGCCCGCCTGGCCGCGGTCAGGCCGATGGCGGCGCTGACCACGGGCACGGGATGGAGGCGGCAGCGGCCAACAGCCGGATCGTCGGCGAGGCGGCCCGGCCTCGTGCCCCCCAGGATGCCGGCCACCTCGTCGAGCGACCTGGCGAACCGCGCCGTCAGGTCGTCCTGGGTCAGCCCCATGATCTCGAAGTCGCTCGCCAGCGCGCCTGCGGCCACCCCGACGCCGACGCGCTCGGGAAAGCGGGCAGCCAGCCAGGCCACCTCCTCTGCCACCAGGGCCGGCGGCCGGAGGGTGAGCAGCAGGGGGCACGCCGCGGCCCAGCCTCCGGCCATGGCGTCGAGCAGCCACCCGGCCAGCTGGAGGGGATTGGGCGAATAGCCGGCCAGGCCGCCGTGATGCTCGCTGGTCATTACCCCGTCGAAGCCGTGGCGGTCAGCCAAGGCAGCCTGGTCCCGGAGCTCGTCGACGATGCCCGTCGCGGGCAGCTCGGTATGCGGGTACAGCCGGAGCGAGACCGAGCCCGGCGCGAGCGGCCCGACGCTCACCTGCTGACGAGGGACTGGACGAGTACCCCGAGCGTGAAGTCGAACAGCTTCTCCTCGTCCACGGGGTGCGTGAGGTGCTCCAGGAGCTCGGGTGCATCAGGCAC
>DASXCO010000083.1 GCA_036491125.1 Acidimicrobiales bacterium
GGGCCGGGATGGTGGATCCGGCGGTCTTCGCTGCGGTGGGCATCGACGACGAGGAGTGGTCGGGCTTCGCCTTCGGGTTCGGCATCGACCGCTGCGCCCAGATGCGCCACGGCATCGCCGACATGCGCGTCCTGCTCGACAACGACACCAGGTTCCTCACCCAGTTCTGAAAGCTCACCATGCGTGTTCCGCTGTCCTGGCTCCGTGACTTCGCGCCAATCGAGGCCGATCCTGCCGACGTGGGCGAGACCCTCGACGACCTCGGTCTGGTCGTCGAGGACATCGAGCGCGTCGGCGAGGGCCTGGAGGGTGTCGTGGTCGCACGGGTGCTCGGCATCGATCCGATACCCTCGGCGGACCACATCCGGCTCGTCACGGTCGACGCGGGCGACGGGCGATCGCGCGAGGTGGTGTGCGGCGCGACGAACTTCTCGGTTGGTGACCTCGTGCCTCTGGCCACGGTGGGCACCGTGCTGCCTGGAGGGATGGCCGTCAGTCGCCGGAAGATGAAGGGTGTCGAGTCCAACGGGATGCTCTGCTCGGGAAGCGAGCTCGGCCTCAGCGAGGACGCCGCCGGCATCCTCGTGGTGGGGTCGAGGCCCGACGACGACGGGCTCGCTGCCGAGCCTGGCACACCCCTGATCGAGGCCCTGGGCATCGAGCCCGACGTGGTGTTCAACCTGGAGATCGAGGGCAACCGCCCTGATGCCCTGTCCATGGCCGGCGTGGCGCGGGACCTCGCCGCCCGCCTCCGCCTCCCGTTCTCGATACCCGATCCTCATCCTGCGGAGGGCGGCGTCACCGTGGCCGATCTGGCCACGGCGATCGTCGAGGCGCCCGATCTCTGTCCCCGCCTGCTGGTCCGGGCCCTCGTCGACGTGAGGGTCGGCCCCTCACCGGCATGGGTCACCCGTCGTCTGGTCCTGGCGGGCATGCGGCCCATCAACTCGATCGTCGACGCCTCCAACTACGTGATGCTCGAGTTGGGGCAGCCCACTCACCCTTACGACCTCGACCGGCTCGGCGGCCAGGGGCTCCTGGTGCGCCGGGCGCGGGCGGGCGAGACGATCGTGACCCTCGACGGCGAGGAGCGGCAGCTGGGAGTGCCCGGCCGCGGCGGCGAGGCTGACGACTGCCTCATCTGTGACGCGGACGGCTCGCCCGAGGGCATCGCCGGGATCATGGGTGGCGCCGCCTCGGAGATCACCGGGAGCACCTCGCGGGTGCTGCTCGAGGTGGCGAACTTCAAGCCCATGGCCATCGCCCGCACGTCCGCCCGCCTCGGGCTGCGTACCGAGGCGTCGGTGCGCTTCGAACGGGGCGCCGACCCGGAGGCGCTCGAGCGCGCCGGGGCCCGTGTCTGCGAGCTCGTGGCCGGCGTCGGTGGCACGACGGCGAGGGGGACACTGGACGTCCGCGGGGAGCTGGCGCCGCCGCCGGTGGTCCGGCTGCGCACCGACCGGGTCAATGCCATCCTCGGCACCGAGCTCGACGACGCGACCGTCCGCCAGCACCTCACCCCGCTCGGGTTCGAGGTGTCGCCCGAGGGCCCGCGCGTCCAGCAGGTGCGGGTACCGACGTTTCGTCCGGACAGCACGCGCGAGATCGACCTGATCGAGGAGGTGGCCCGGCTCCACGGGTACGCGCGAATCCCGCGCACGGTCCCGCCGCCCCCCGGTGTCGGGCGACTCACGCCATTCCAGCGCGACCGCCGCCGGGTACGCGAGGTCCTGGCCGGCGTCGGCGCCAACGAGGCCTGGACGGCTTCGTTGCTGGCCCCTGGGGACCACGAAGCGGTGGGGCTGAACGGCCGGTCGGTCGAGGTCGAGAACCCGTTGGCGGCAGAGGAGTCCGTGCTGCGCCGGACCCTGCTCCCCGGCATGCTGCGCGCGCTGGCGTTGAACACCTCGCATCGGTATCCCGACCTCCGCCTGTTCGAGGTCGGTCACGTATTCGGATGGCCTCGTCCGGGCGAGCCCCTGCCCGACGAGACCGAGCACCTGGGCGTGGCCCTGGCCTGGCCGGCGGACGACGCCCGCTCGGCGGTCGAGGTGTGGCGGGCGCTCCGTGACGCGCTGCGTCTCGAGTCGGTGTCGATCCAGGCGGCCCCCCTCCCAGGCCTCCACCCGACCCGCAGCGCCCGCCTGGTCGTCGGCGAGACCGGCGCCGAGCTGGGCGGCCTTGGTGAGGTCGACCCGGACGTGCTGAGCGCCTTCGGGCTCGGCGCCCGCAGCGGGCGGGTCGGTTGGATCGAGGTCGATCTCGGGCTGCTGGTCGCCGCGCCCCGCCGGTCGGACCAGGCCCGACCCGTGAGCCGCTTCCCGTCGAGCGACGTCGACCTGGCCTTTGCCGTCGACGAGTCGACACCGGCCGGGGCCGTGCAGGAGACCCTCGCCGAGGCCGGCGGGGACCTGCTGGTGGAGCTGGCCCTCTTCGATGTCTACCGGGGCGAGCGGATGCCGCCCGGCCGCCGGAGCCTGGCCTTCCGCCTGCGCTTCTGCGCCCTCGACCACACCCTCACCGACGAGGAGGTGGGCGAGGCCCGACGCCGGTGCATCGAGGCCGTCGAGTCGACCCATCCGGCCGAGCTCCGCGGCGGCTAGGTCGGTCGGCGGCTCGGGGGCGCCTCGGGCCGAGCCGGTCCCGGGGCGGCTCAGGCGGAGCCGGTCACGGTCCCTCGGGGTCCCCGAGGTCACCGGTCTCCAGGCGGTCGAGCACGTCGAGTGTCTGCTCGCCGAGCCGGGAGGTGACCCGAGTGAGCGTTCCCGGCGAGAGCTGGTCCAGAAAGTAGAAGCCGACGATCTCGTCGGCGTCCCGATCACCCGTCTCGGCTAGCGACTCCACGACGTCCAGGCAGCGCTCGAGGAGCGCCTCGTCTCCCTCCTTGCCCAGTGCCACGTAGTTGACGAGGTCGGCCAGCTCCCCGAAGACGATGTCGGCTCCGAGGTCGTCCTCGTAGATGTCGACCAGCTCGCCGTAGCGGTCCTCCAGCTCGGGTACGGCCTGGCGCAGCTCGGCCACGGCTCGCTGCTCGACGCCCTCGACGGTCGGTTGCATGGGGTCCTCCTCCGCTCTCCGGTCTCGTGAGAGGAAACTACACGAAATACATTGAAAGTGCCATACAGGGTGGCGGACCCCCGTGCGGTGCGTTGGCGCTCAGAGGCGGCGGAGGATGCGCATGATCTGATCGGTGCGGTAGCTGGCCAGCTTGACGCTCCAGCAGTCGAGGGCCGAGCGCCTGGCCTCGTTGCCGAAGAACGTCGTCATGGGCCCTTCGAGCTGGTACGAGTCGGCGCCCTCGACCCACTCGGTGGTCTCGTCGGACAGTGTGACCTCGAACCCCATTCTGCTCACCTTCCTGCGAGTGCCCCCTACGGGACCTGACGGTACGATCATCGCCCTGTGGAGCGATAGACCATCAACCCTGTGGATATCGCGTCCTATCCACAGGCCGGGAGGCCACCCGCCAGTCGCATGGACATGCGATGGCATGTATAGTCATCGACATGCGGATCGGGATCGCCGGCGCGTCCGGCTACACCGGCGCCGAGCTCCTGCGGCTGTGCGCCGGACACCCCCAGCTCGACGTGGCCTGGGCCGGTGCCGGCACCCAGGCCGGGAGCCACGTCGGCGAGCTGTACCCGAGCCTGGCCGCCGCCTACCCCGGCCTCCGGCTGGACGAGCTCGACCCCGGCGCCCTCGACGGGCTCGACCTTGTGTTCCTGGCCCTGCCCCACGGCGAGGCCCAGCACCTGGTCCCCGACATCCGCAAGCGCGTCGGCGTCGTCGTCGACCTCTCGGCCGACTTCCGCCTCCGGGACCCGGCCGCCTACCCGTCCTGGTACGGCGCCGAGCACGAGGCTCCCGAGCTCCTGCCGGCGTTCTCCTACGGGCTGCCGGAGCTGTTCCGGGCCGATCTGGTCGGCGCCGACCTCGTCGCCGCACCGGGGTGCTACGTCACCGCCGCCGCCCTCGCGCTGGCGCCCTTCGTGAGCGCCGGCGCCGTCGATCCCACGGGGGTGATCATCGACGCCGCCAGCGGGGTCTCGGGAGCGGGGCGACGCCTCGCCCACACGACGCAGTTCGGCACGGCCAACGAGGACTTCTCGGCCTACGGGCTGCTCGAGCACCGCCACACCCCCGAGATCGAACAGGCGACCGGAGCCCAGGTCCTGTTCACCCCTCATCTCGCCCCGATGACCCGCGGCATCCTGGCGACCTGCTACGCACGTCCCGCCAGGCCGACGGACACTGACGAGGTGCTGGCGCTACTCGACGCCACCTACGAACACGAGCCGTTCGTGTCCGTGAGCGAGACGCCACCGTCCACGAAGGCGACCCTCGGGTCCAATGCGGCCCACCTGACCGGCCGGTACGACCCTCGCACCGGTTGGGTGCTGGTGCTGTGCGCGCTCGACAATCTGGTCAAGGGGGCATCGGGCCAGGCGGTCCAGTGCGCCAACCTGGCGCTCGGCCTTCCCGAGACCAGCGGCCTGTCGACCGTCGGCATGTACCCGTGAGCGTCACCGCGCCTGACGGCTTCGTGGCCGGCGGCACCGCCTGCGGGATCAAGGCGTCGGGTGCGCTCGACCTGGCCTTGGTCGCCACCTCGGACGGCCGCGCCGTCCCGGCCGCTGGGGTCTTCACGGTCAACCTCGCCCCCGCCGCCCCGGTGCTGGTGAGCCGGGCGCACCTCGCGGCGAGCGGCGGCAGGGCCGCCGGTGTCGTCATCAATGCCGGGAACGCCAACGCGGCCACAGGTGTCGTCGGCCGAGCCAACGCCGAGCGGACCGCGACGCTGGTGGCTTCCGCGCTGGGTACGGCACCGGAACACGTGCTGGTCTGCTCCACGGGGATCATCGGCGTGCCCCTGCCGATGGAACGCCTCGATGCCGCGCTCCCGTCGCTGGCGACCGGGCTCACCACTGACGAGGTGGGCGCCACCGCGGCGGCGACGGCGATCATGACGACCGACACCTCGGTGAAGCAGACCCGGGTCGAGGGGAACGGCTTCCTCGTCGGTGGGATGGGGAAGGGCGCGGCGATGCTCGCCCCCGACATGGCGACGATGCTGGCAGTGCTGACGACCGACGTCCTCGTCGATCCCGACGTGCTGGCGCCCATGCTCCGGGAAGCGGTCGCGCGCTCCTTCAACGCCGTGTCCATCGACGGATGCACCTCGACAAACGACGCGGTGCTGGTCCTGGCGAGCGGGAGCGCCGGGCCGGTCGACGACGCGGCGGTCTCCGAGGCCCTGCACGAGGCGTGCGCGGACCTGGCGAGCCAGATGGTCGCCGACGCCGAGGGGGCGACGCGGGTCGTGCAGATCGCGGTGAGCGGAGCGGCCGACGATGCCGACGCGAGGCGCGCCGCCAGGCGGGTGGCCGACAGCGCGCTGGTGAAGTGCTCGATGTACGGGGGCGACCCGTACTGGGGTCGGGTGGTGAGCGAGCTCGGCAGTGCCGGGGTGTCCTTCGACCCCGAGCGGGTCAGCATCTCCTACGGCGGGGAGACCACCTGCCGCAAGGGGGTGGCCGCCGCCCACGACGAGGCGGCGGTGCGGTCCCATCTCGCCGGCCGGCACGTCGAGCTCCATGCCGACCTCGGGTTGGGGAGCGGCGCCGCCGTGATCCTGACCGCTGATCTCGGGCCCGGCTACATCGACGAGAACATGAGGACCTCGTGAGCGCAGTGGCTTCCAGTCAGCTGGACCCCGCAATCCGGGCCGAGGTCCTCGCCGAGGCCCTGCCTTACATCCGCCGTTTCTGGGGCAAGGTCGTGGTCATCAAGCACGGTGGCAGCGCCATCTCGCCTTCTGCCCAGCCCGCGGGGCGGGCAGCGGGCACCGCCGTCGACCCCGCGCTGGCCCTTTTCGCCCAAGACGTCGTGCTGATGAGCTCGGTGGGCATGCGCCCCGTGGTGGTGCACGGCGGTGGGCCCCAGATCGGGGAGCTGATGGCCCGACTGGGCAAGCAGGCCGAGTTCAGGGACGGCCTCCGGGTCACCGACGCCGACACCCTCGACATTGCCCGCATGGTGCTCGTGGGCAAGGTCAACCGCGACATCGTGGGAGCGATCAACGTGCACGGACCGCTCGCCGTAGGGCTGTCAGGTGAGGACGCCGGTCTCATCACCGCCAGCGCCCATCCGGGGGAGCTCGGCTTCGTCGGCGAGGTGGACTCGGTGAACGCGGGGATCCTCGAGCGTCTGTTGGCCCAGGACCTCATCCCTGTGGTGGCGACCATCGGCACCGACGCGACCGGACAGGCCTACAACATCAACGCCGACACGGTCGCCGGCGCGGTGGCCGAGGTGCTCGGCGCGGAGAAGTTGGTGTACCTCACCGATGTCGAGGGCCTGCGCAGGGACCGCCATGACCCCGCGTCGCTCGTCCACGCCACCAGCGGAGACGAGCTCGAAGCCATGATGGCCGACGGCACCCTCTCTGACGGGATGATCCCGAAGGCCGAGGCCTGTGTGCGGGCCGTGCGGTCCGGCGTCGGCCAGGCTCACATCCTCGACGGGCGTCTCCCCCACGCGCTCCTGCTCGAGATCTACACCCGTGAAGGGGTTGGGACGCTGGTCAGCCCGTGAGCGCGACCGTGCACCCCGGTGACGTCCTGATGGCGACGTATCCGCCGACGCCGGTGACATTCGTAAGGGGCGAGGGGACGCACCTGTACGACGTGGACGGGCGTCGGTACCTCGACTTCCTGTCGGGACTGGCGGTCACCGCACTCGGGCACTGCCATCCGGTCGTGACCGAGGCGATCGCCGAGCAGGCCAGGACCCTCGTCCACGTGTCCAACCTCTTCGGCAACGTCGTGGGGCCGGACGTGGCGGCCACGCTGGACCGCCTGATCGGGGACGGCACGCCTGCCGGCGGGCGGGTGTTCCTCGCCAACTCCGGAGCCGAAGCCAACGAGTGCGCCATCAAGCTGGCGCGCCGATGGGCGGGCCCCGGAAGGTTCGTAGTGGTCAGCGCCTACGGCTCGTTCCACGGCCGCACCCTGGCGACCCTGCACGCCACGGGACAGCCGACCAAGCACGAGCCGTTCCAGCCCTTGCCAGAGGGCTTCCGCCACGTGGCGTGGGACGATCTCGACGACCTGGAACGGGCGGTGGACGGATCGGTCGTCGCCGGTGTGCTGCTCGAGCCGATCCAGGGAGAAGGCGGCGTGAACCCGTCGTCGCCAGGGTTCCTGGCCGCCGTGCGCCGGTTGTGCGACGAGCGCGGCGCGCTGCTCATGCTCGACGAGATCCAGACGGGGTTGGGGCGGACCGGGCGGTGGTTCGCCTTCCAGCACGAGGGGGTCGTGCCCGACGTGGTCACCGTGGCCAAGGCCCTCGGTAATGGCGTGCCGATCGGCGCCTGCTGGGCTCGGGGCGAGGTGGCCGAGGCATTCAGGCCGGGCGACCACGGCAGCACCTTCGGTGGCCAACCGCTGGCGGCTGCCGCGGCGAAGGCGACCCTCGGCGTCATGGAAGAGGCCGACGTCCCGGCGCTGGCGACGGCGGCGGGGGCGCAGCTGCGTCACGGTCTGGCGGATCTGCCCGGCGTGACCGGCGTACGGGGACAGGGTCTGTTGCTGGCAGCCGAGCTGGAGGCGGCCGTGGCCAAGGAGGTCACTGCCCGCGCCCTGGCCGCTGGCCTCGTCGTGAACGCCGTAACGGACAAGGCCGTGCGCCTGGCTCCGCCTCTGCTGGTGTCGTCGGAGGAGATCGACGAGGCCCTGGCCATCCTCCGACAGGTGCTGGGCGAGCAGGGCGACCCCGGCGCCGCCCGAACGGGGACGACGTGACCCGTCACCTGCTCGAGACGGATGACCTGGCCGCAGACGAGCTGGCGGCCGTGCTGGACTTCGCCCGCCAGCCCCGGCCGAGCCCCGTGCTCGCCGGCCGGGGTATGGCCCTGCTCTTCGAGAAGCCCTCGAGCCGCACCCGCAACGCCACCGAGATGGCGGTCGTCCAACTGGGGGGTCATCCCATCAGCATCCGTGGCGACGAGGTCGGGCTCGACACGCGGGAGACCGCCGAGGACATCGCCCGCACCCTGGCCTGCTATCACGCCGTCATCGGCGCCAGGGTGCGCGACCACGGCAATCTCGAGCGCATGGCCGCCGCACTCGACACCGCCGGGACCGGGGTGCCGCTCATCAACCTCCTCTCCGACCGGGCCCATCCCTGTCAGGCGCTGGCCGACCTGCTCACGATGCAGGAGGTGCTCGGGGGGCTGCGCGGACGGACTCTCGCCTGGGTGGGTGACGCCAACAACGTGTGCCGCTCGCTGCTCCTAGGAGGAGCGCTGGCGGGGATGCGCATGCGGGTGGCGTCACCGCCGGCCTTCAGCCTGGACGCTGCGGACGCCGATCGGATCGGCTCGCTCGGTGGCGAGCTCGAGCTGGTCGACCGGCCCGAGCTCGCGGCCGACGGCGCCGACGCGGTCCACACCGACGTGTGGGTGTCGATGGGCCAGGAGGCCGAGGCGGCCGACCGCAGGCGGGCCTTCGACGGCTTCACCGTGGACGAGGCGCTCATGGCCCGCGCCGCCCCGCGCGCGGTGGTTCTGCACTGCCTACCCGCGCGTCGGGGCGAGGAGATCGCGGCCAGCGTCGTCGACGGGCCCAGTAGCGCGGTGTGGCGTCAGGCCGAGAACCGCCTTCATGCCGCGCGCGGCCTGCTGCTGTGGCTCCTGGACACTGAGCGAGACACCGGCGCGGCGTCGCCGGCGGCCGCGTCACCGGGTCCAGGCCGATGAAGCTGGCGAAGAGCCAGCGACAGCACCGCATCGCCCGGATCCTGGAGGGGCATGCCGTGACGAGCCAGCCCCAGCTCGTCGAGCTGTTGGCCGCAGAGGACGTGGAGGCGACCCAGGCCACCGTGTCGCGGGATCTCGAGGAGCTGGGCGCGGTCAAGGTCCGGGTGCCGGGCGGGGACAGCGTCTATGCCGTCCCCGAGCTGCCCCGGGACCAGGTGGCGCCGGAGGACCACCTCCGCCGGGTCCTGGCGGACTGGGTGGTCGAGGTGGTGCACTCGGCCAACGTGGTCGTGCTGCGGACCCCGCCAGGGTCGGCCCACGTGGTCGGGTCGGCGCTCGACCGGGCCGGGCTCGACGGGGTCATCGGTAGCGTGGCGGGCGACGACACCGTGCTCGTGGTGGCGTCCGAGGGGGCGGGAGGGGCCGACGTGGCCCGACGGCTCGCCGCCCGGGCCGGTCTCTGATCGCGTCGGCCCGAGCAGACAGAACGAGAGGAGCGTTGCGTTGCCCAAGAGAGTGGTCCTGGCTTACAGCGGGGGTCTCGACACGTCGGTGGCCGTGCGGTGGCTGGGCGAGGAGATGGGTATGGAGGTCATCGCCCTGGCCGCGGATGTGGGACAGGGCGGTGACTTCGAGGGACTCCGTCAGCGGGCGTTGGCCGCCGGCGCCGTGGAAGCCGTCGTCGTGGACGCGCGCGAGGAGTTCGCGCGCGACTTCGTCGCTCCCGCCCTGCGGGCGAATGCCCGCTACGAGGGAAAGTACCCCCTCGTGTCGGCCCTCTCGCGGCCCCTCATCGTCCGGCACCTGGTGGCCGCCGCTCGGGAGCACGGGGCCGATGCCGTCGCCCACGGCTGCACGGGCAAGGGCAACGACCAGGTCCGCTTCGAGGTGTCGACCCGAGCCCTGGCACCCGACCTGCAGACCGTGGCGCCCGTCCGAGGCTGGGGGCTGACGCGCGAGCAGTCGATCGAATACGCCGAGCGCTTCGCCATTCCCGTCACGGTGACCAGGACCAGCCCGTACTCGATCGACCAGAACCTCTGGGGGAGGACCATCGAGTGCGGGGTCCTCGAGGACCCGTGGGCCCAGCCGCCGGAAGAGGTCTTCGAGCTCACGACCCCCACTGCGGAGCATTCTGTCGAAATGGTGCTCGGCTTCGAGGACGGTCTCCCGACCACGATCGACGGTCGCCGCATGCCCCTGCACGAGCTGATCGGGGAGGTGACCCGCGTCGTCGGCTCCTACGGTTGGGGCCGCGTGGACATGGTCGAGAACCGCCGGGTCGGGATCAAGAGCCGCGAGGTCTACGAGTGTCCCGGAGCTCTGGCCCTGCTGATGGCCCATGCCGATCTGGAGGACCTCACCCTCGAGCGCGACCTGGCGCACGAGAAGGCCCGCCTCGAGCCGCGCTGGGCGGAGCTGGTGTACGACGGCCTGTGGTACTCGCCGCTGAAGGAGGCCCTCGACGCCTTCGTCAGCGAGAGCCAGCGGCGCGTCGCTGGAGAGGTCCGGCTGCGCTGCGAGGTCCCCGGCCGTTGTTTCGTCGCCGGTCGCCGCAGCGCGGTCGGTTTGTACGACTACGAGCTGGCCACCTACGAGGCCGCCGACGCCTTTCACCACGAGGATGCGGCGGGGTTCGTGCGCCTGTGGGGCCTGGGGGTCGAGACGTGGGCCGCCCGCCAGCCGCCCTCGTCGGGTCTGCCGCCACCGACCCGATGAGCCTCTGGAAGGAGCGCTTCGGGGTGGCGCCCGCCGACCCGGTGGTGGCGTTCACCGAGAGCCTCTCGTTCGACCTGCGCCTGGCGGGCGACGACCTGACGGGCTCGCGGGCGCACGTACGGGGGCTGGAGCGTGCCGGCATCCTCACCGCCGACGAGCGTGACGCCCTGGTCGGCGCCCTCGACCGGGTTGGGGCGGAGCTGGACGGCGGGTACTTCGCCCTCGCCGAGGGCGACGAGGACGTGCACACCGCCGTCGAGCGCCGCGTGACCGAGCTGGCGGGAGAGGTCGGGGCCAAGCTGCACACCGGCCGCAGTCGCAACGATCAAGTGGCCACGGCCATGCGCCTCTACACCAGGCGCGAGCTGCGGGCCCTGGCCCAGGCGATCCTCAGGGTCCAGACGGTGCTGGCCGACCGGGCCGACGAGGTCGGCGACGCGTACCTGCCCGGTTACACCCATCTCCAGCGGGCGCAGCCGGTGCTGCTGGCCCATCACCTCCTCGCCCACTGCTGGGCCCTGGCACGCGACGTCGACCGCCTGGTCGCCACGGTGGACCGGCTCGACGTCTCGCCGCTCGGCGCGGGGGCGCTGGCCGGTTCGTCGCTCGCCCTCGACCCTGACGCGGTCGCCACCGATCTCGGCTTCGCCAGCCGGTTCGAGAACTCCCTCGACGCCGTCAGCGACCGCGACTTCGTGGCCGAAGCCCTGTTCGATCTCGCCCTCCTCGGCGTGCACCTCTCCCGGCTGGGCGAGGAGGTGGCCTTGTGGTCGACCCAGGAGTTCGGCTTTCTCCACCTCCACGACACGTACGCCACGGGCAGCTCCATGCTTCCTCAGAAGAAGAACCCCGACGTGGCCGAGCTGCTGCGGGGCAAGACCGGGCGCCTCGTCGGTCACCTGACGGGCATCCTGACCACGCTCAAGGGACTTCCGCTCTCCTACAACCGGGACCTCCAGGAGGACAAGGAGCCGCTGTTCGATGCTGTCGACCAGGTCGGGCGGGCCCTGGTGGCCCTCGACGGGCTCTTCTCGACGGTGGCCTTCGACCTCGATCGGATGAAAGTGGCAGCGGACGGCCAGGAGGCTGCGGCGGTGGACCTGGCCGAATGGCTGGTGGCGCGAGGGATGCCGTTTCGTCAGGCCCACGGCATCGTGGCGTCGATCGTGCGCGACTCGCTCGAGCGACACGTGCCTCTGGCCGAGCTGGTGGAGGGCCACCCGGAGCTCGGGGGCGAGGCGGTGGCGCTATTGGAGCCCGGAGTGGCGGTGACCCGCCGCACCACCCCTGGCGGCGCGGGGCCCAAACCGGTGGCCGACCAGCTGCGCAACCTCCGCCGCCGCCTCGAGATCGACGGCGAGCGGGTGGGGCATGAGTGAGCCGGGCGGGGCGCACGCGAACGGTTGGGCGCCGCTCGCCCGCGATTTCTACCTCGGCGACGCTCGCGCCGTGGCGCCGACGCTTCTCAACAAGCTGCTGGTGCGGGACCAGGCCGTGGGCCGGATCGTCGAGGTCGAGGCCTACCGAGGCGCCGAGGACCCTGCCTCCCACGCCTATCGGGGGCCGAGCAGACGGAACGCCACCATGTTCGGGCCTCCCGGCCACCTGTACGTGTACTTCAGCTACGGCGTGCACTGGTGTGCCAACGCCGTTTGTGGTCCGGAAGGCACTGGGCACGCCGTCCTCCTGCGGGCCCTGGCTCCCGTCACCGGGGTGGAGCAGATGTGGGCCCGGCGACCGGGTGCCCGGCGGGAGCGGGACCTGTGCAGCGGCCCCGGCAAGCTCTGTCAGGCGTTGGGCCTCGCCCGTGACCAGGACGGCGCCGACCTGGTCACGGGCGACGGGGGTGTGGTGCTGGCTGCCGACGAGCTTCTTCCACCGCGGCGCCCGGCCGTTGGGCCGAGGGTCGGGATCAGCGTGGCGGCCGATTACCGTTGGCGGTGGTGGGTGCCGGGCGACGTCAACGTCTCCCGGGGCGGCCGAGCCACCGGGCGTCGGCGCAGCGCCGACGCTTGACAGAGGAGGGGCCGGGGTCTAGGTTGACTCTTCGCCCGGTTGGCCGTTTGGTCCACTGCGGCGACGTTGACCGGGACCGAGCGAGGGCTACCTCGCCGCCTCGGAAGACAGCAGGACCCGGCACCAACTCCCTCCGGGGACGTGTGTCGCGTCGCTCCTTGAAAACGGAACAGAGGAAAAGCCAAAAGCCAGTGCGGGGTGGTCGCGCGAGCGACCACCGAAGTCAATGCACAGAGACGGACAACATGTCCGTCCTGGTGCCGGTCGGCCGAGGGGATCAGTGTCCCCGAAGCCGGCTCTCCTGATCGTCGAGATCGCCCTCGGGTGGTCTCCCTGATCTCGATGGAGAGTTTGATCCTGGCTCAGGACGAACGCTGGCGGCGTGCTTAATACATGCAAGTCGAACGGGGCCCATCCGGTGGCAACACCGGAGAAGGTCCAGTGGCGAACGGGTGCGTAACACGTGAGCAACCTATCCCGAAGACCGGGATAACACCGGGAAACCGGTGCTAATACTGGATGTCCCCACCGGGTCGCATGGCCTGGTGAGGAAAGGAATTTTGCTTCGGGAGGGGCTCGCGGCCTATCAGCTTGTTGGTGGGGTAATGGCTCACCAAGGCCACGACGGGTAGCTGGTCTGAGAGGACGACCAGCCACACTGGGACTGAGACACGGCCCAGACTCCTACGGGAGGCAGCAGTAGGGAATCTTGCGCAATGGGCGAAAGCCTGACGCAGCAACGCCGCGTGGGGGATGAAGGCCTTCGGGTTGTAAACCCCTTTCAGCAGGGACGAAACTGACGGTACCTGCAGAAGAAGCCCCGGCCAACTACGTGCCAGCAGCCGCGGTAATACGTAGGGGGCGAGCGTTGTCCGGATTCATTGGGCGTAAAGAGCTCGTAGGCGGCTTGGCAAGTCGGGTGTGAAACCTCCAGGCTCAACCTGGAGCTGCCACTCGATACTGCCATGGCTTGAGTCCGGTAGGGGACCACGGAATTCCTGGTGTAGCGGTGAAATGCGCAGATATCAGGAGGAACACCGGTGGCGAAGGCGGTGGTCTGGGCCGGTACTGACGCTGATGAGCGAAAGCGTGGGGAGCGAACAGGATTAGATACCCTGGTAGTCCACGCCGTAAACGTTGGGCACTAGGTGTGGGGCCTTATCGACGGGTTCCGTGCCGTAGCTAACGCATTAAGTGCCCCGCCTGGGGAGTACGGCCGCAAGGCTAAAACTCAAAGGAATTGACGGGGGCCCGCACAAGCGGCGGAGCATGTGGCTTAATTCGAGGCAACGCGAAGAACCTTACCTAGGCTTGACATGTAGGGAAAAGCCGTAGAGATACGGTGTCCTTCGGGGCCCTACACAGGTGGTGCATGGTTGTCGTCAGCTCGTGTCGTGAGATGTTGGGTTAAGTCCCGCAACGAGCGCAACCCTTGTCCTATGTTGCCAGCGGGTAATGCCGGGGACTCGTAGGAGACTGCCGGGGTCAACTCGGAGGAAGGTGGGGATGACGTCAAATCATCATGCCCCTTACGTCTAGGGCTGCACACATGCTACAATGGCCGGTACAAAGGGCTGCTACTCCGCGAGGATGAGCGAATCCCAAAAAGCCGGTCTCAGTTCGGATCGCAGTCTGCAACTCGACTGCGTGAAGTCGGAGTCGCTAGTAATCCCGGATCAGCAACGCCGGGGTGAATACGTTCCCGGGCCTTGTACACACCGCCCGTCACACCACGAAAGTCGGTAACACCCGAAGCC
>DASXCO010000084.1 GCA_036491125.1 Acidimicrobiales bacterium
CACGTCCTGCACCAGATATCGGTGTTCGTTCGAGATATCTGGCCATGAACCTCGACCGGTACCTGCTCCCCGGCGAGCAGCGGGTCGTGGTCGTGCGCCGGCACCCGGCGATGTTCGCCCGTCTCGCGGTGGCGACATTCATCGCCCTGGCGGTGGCTGTGGCGGTGACTGCGAGCTACTCCTCCAGCGGCAGCAGGCTGCTGTGGCTGGTTGCGCTGGTCTTGGTTGTGTGGCTCATCTGGCGCGTCCTCGAATGGAACGCCAACATCTTCATCGTCACCGACCAGCGGGTCATGCTCATCACCGGTCTGACGACTCGGCGGGTCGCCATGCTCCCGCTGCGGAGGGTGCAGGACATGACGTACAAGCGCTCGCCCTTGGGACGCGCCCTCGGGTACGGGGAGTTCGTTATCGAGTCGGCGGGCGAGACCCAGGGGCTGCGGCGGATCACCTTCGTGCCCACGCCCGATGCCATCTACCTCGAGATATCCGACGTGCTGTTCGTGCAAGCCCGGTCGGGCACACCGGGCAGGAGCGGCACTCCCCCGCGCGGAGGCCCCGTCGTCATCGGACCCGACGACTAAGACGAGCGGGAGGAACTCGCCCGAGCCTGAGTAGCGGCAGGCGGTGACCGCAGACTCCGAAGGGCCGGCGGCGGCGCAGCCAGGCTTTCCCATCGTGGCCCGAGAGTGGGGCCGAATCGGCCTCGTCGGCTTCGGTGGGCCACCCACTCACATCGCTCTCCTGCGCCAGTTGTGCGTGAGCGAGCGCAGGTGGATGGGGGCCGCAGACTTCGAAGACGCCATCGCTGCCTGCAACCTGTTGCCCGGTCCCGCCTCGACGCAACTGGCCATCTACTGTGCGTGGCGGCTCCGAGGCCCGGCTGGCGCCCTGGTCGGAGGCGTTAGCTTCATAGTCCCTGGCCTGGTTCTCATTCTTGGTCTGTCGGCGGTCTTCTTCGAGGGGTCGCCGCCGAGTTGGGTGAAGGGTGCGAGCGCCGGTGCCGGCGCCGCCGTAGCGGCTGTGGCCGTCCGTGCTGGGACCAATCTGATGCCAGCCAGCTGGCAGCGGGCCCGACGCGCGAGCCGCGGGCGTTGGCTGGTGTACTTGGCCGCCGGAGCCGCAGCGGCGGCCATTGTCGGCCCCTGGCTGGTGCTGGTCCTGCTGGGCTGTGGCCTGGTCGAGCTGAGCGTGCGGCAGGCACTCGGACGAGGGTCCCCCGACCTCGGCATCATTCCCATTCCTGTCCTGAGCGCGGCCGTTGTGGGCGGCGGCGGCCTGCTCGCCCTCACCTGGGTCGCCTTCAAGGTCGGTGCCCTGTCCTACGGCGGCGGGTTCGTCATCATCCCCCTCATGCAGCGCGACGCCGTCAATCACTACCACTGGATGACGAGCGCCCAGTTCCTGAATGCCGTAGCTCTCGGCCAGGTCACTCCAGGACCTGTCGTGCAGACGGTGGCGGCAGTCGGATACGCGGCGGCCGGCGTCGGTGGTGGGCTCTTGGCCGCGGTCGTGGCGTTCTCGCCGTCGTTCGCGTTCGTCCTACTCGGGGGCCGTCAATTCGAGCGGCTCCGACACAATACGCGTGCGGGAGCATTTCTCGATGGTGCCGGCCCAGCGGCTATCGGCGCCATCCTCGGAGCAGCCATCCCGCTTGCCCGGGCGCTGGTTGAGCCGTGGCAGTATGCGGTTCTTCTCGGCGCAGCGGTCCTACTTCTGCTACTTCGGCGAGGCCCCGTCGTGACCCTGGTGAGTGCGGCTGCGGTCGGGGTCGCCGTCGGTCTCACCGGCGGTCCGATTCCGAACTGACAACGGCGCGGGTCGTACGAAACCCGCGGTGTCCCACAACCTCAAGGTGCTCGAGGAGGCGGGTCCGTCAGCTGACGATCTTGATGGCGCTCTTGAAGCCTGTGCCGAGCCTCTGTTGCAGCGTCATGTGCACGAGCGAGAAACCTTCCAGGGCTCGGGCGCTCGATAGCGGCCCCGTATCGAGAGCGCGCAGTCCGCCACTCTCGACCAGTTCTCCGACGGTCTGCTTGGCGCCAGAATCGTCCCCAGCGAGGAACACGTCCAACGGTTGCCCGGCGACCTGCCCCGCCGCCAGCGTGCTGGCGAAGGTGGTGTTGAAGGCCTTGACGATGGCTGCGCCACTTGGCAACTTCTTCGCGATCTCCTCCGCGGCCGAGGTGTCGGCCTTGGTGACCAGCCCGTCATAGGAGTCGTTGACCGGGTTGGTGATGTCGACCACGATCTTGTCGTTCAACTCCTCGGAGTACCTCCTGACCAGCAGGAAGGCCGCCGGATAGGGCACCGCGAGCACCACGAGGTCGCCGACGAGCGGTTCGTCCAGCGGCCCGACCGCCACCGTCTCGGACGAGATGGCGAGGGACCTGAGGTCGTCGGCCAGGGCCTGGCTCTGCTCCGCATCACGGGACAGCACCTGCACGCTATGGCCGCCCACCAGGGCCCGGGCGGCGATGGCGTGTGCCATGCTGCCCGACCCGAGGATCGTCAGGTTCATGGTTACCTCCTCAGATCGAGCTTCTCACCACCAACCTAACCCGCCTGCCTGAGCCAGCCCTCGTGCCCTCGATCCGTCCGTCGTAGCATTGAGAGATGGACGAATCGGCCGTCTGTCCCGTCTGCGGGATCGAGACAGCCGACCTTGCGGCCCTCGCCTCCCATCTGGTCGAACGGGCCGAGGCCAGCGATGGCGTCCACGTCATGTGGCTCAACCGCAATGCCACCATGCACAGAGTGCCGGCTGCCGACCTCGAATCGTTGCTCGCTGACGCGCTGGCCGACGGCGGGTCCTCGAGTGACCGGATCAGGCGATGAACGAGGCGATGGGACGTCGGGTAGAAGAGGCGGTGGTCGACGGGTGGTTCCGGGATCCGCCCCCGCTGATCGCCGCCATGGCATCCGAGCCGACGCTCGGTGTGATCCGGGCCTTCGTTCTGCAGTGGACGAAGTTCTCGCGGCTGTTCCCTCGCTGGGTCGGGGCCATCATCTCGAACTGCCCCGAGCCCGCCGTCATCGCCTACGAAGTCGAGAATCTCATGTCAGAGGTCGTGCGTGACCCGGCCGGTGACGACAACCACTACGAACTGCTGATCCGTCTAGGCGAAAGCGTCGGTCTTGACCGCGGCGAAATCGAGGCCCACCCGGTGTTGTCAGAAGGATCAGAGGTCTTCGGGTGGCTGTGGGAGCGGGCCCGCGATCCGGACTGGCTGGTGGGCTTCACCGCTGTCAACGGCCTGGAGATCCTGGGTGATCGCAACCTACCCTTGAGCTACGGCGTTGGAACAGGCACGGGCCTGGCTCCCGAGCCCTATGCCCGAGCGCTCGGTCTGGGACAGGCCAGCCTCGAGTTCTTCAAGCTGGGCGACGAGGCCGATGCGGGCCACGGGCACGACACCGTCGAGCTCATCGCTCGGTACACCCGGGCGGGGCGCGAGGGCGAGATCCTGGCCGTGCTTCTCGACGCCATGGCGCGGCTCCGCCGGATGATGAACGCAGTGTGGGAACTGTCGACGGAGATTGACGCCGGTCTGACGACGAAGGAGGAGAGCGATGGCGAAGGGTGATCCCTGTGCCCTGTGCGGATCCACCTGGGGTGACGTCGACCATGAGATCGGCGGCCACTGGTACCACTTCTGATGAGGCCTTTGAACTGACGCCTTCGCCAATCTGGTCGCTGCCATCGAGCAGCGGCTCGGTGAGGGCAACGTCGTCCGGTCGGACGACGTCGAGGGAAACAAGGTCAGCGGGGTGGCCCGGCTGGCCGACCGCGGCAATCGGCTGCACCGCTTCGTCGCCCTCTTCACCGACGACGGCGAGGTGACCGACTGCACGATAGTGGTCGCTGACGAGGACTAGACATCCCACCGTCGTAATCGTCAAGCGGCGACACGGGTTCGGTGGCCCCAGGCTGTGTGCTCGTCGTAGACAGTGCCGTGCTTCAGGCACCCATGAAGGATGCCGACGAGCCGGTTAGCGAGGGCGCGTAGTGCCCGGTGGTGGGTGTCGCCGGCAGCCCTTCGTTGGTCATAAAAGGCCCGCGCTCCGGGGCTGGCGCTCAGCGCAGCAAAAGCCCACAGATAGCAGGTGTCGGCGAGACGCTTGTTCCGAGCGAACCGGGCCAGGACCACCTTGCGAGTACCCGACGCCTTGGTGATGGGTGACGTACCGGCGTAGTTCTTGCGAGACTTGGCCTCGGCATAGCGGTTCGGGTCATCCCCGAACTCGCCGAGCGCCCGGGCGCCGAGGATCATCCCTAGTCCTGGCAGGGAGCGGATGAGCTTGGCGTCCGGGTGCTGCTCAAAATGCTCGATCATCTCCGCCTCGAGCCGGTCGATCTGGGCGTTGAGCTCGGTGATCACCCCCACCAGGGCGGCCACGCTGGCGCCCATAGCTCCCGCCACCAGGCAAGGTGCTTCTAGGTGCTCCGAGCGCAGCGCTGTCTGAATCTCGTCCGCCCGTTCCTCCACCCGGCGCTGGCGGCCTGCTCGGCGCAGAGCGGCGGCGATCTTCGAGCGGGACAGCCGTCGGCCCAGCGTTGGCGTCGGAGCCATGCCCAGCACCTCGAGGGCCTGGGGGGCGGCGAGTTCGTCGAAGGCGGTAAGCGCGGCGGGATAGAACTCCCGCAGGGTCGAGCGCAGCTGGTTGGCTTGCCGCTGGCGGGTCCAGACCATGCTCTGGTGGGCTCGGGCCAGGACCTTGATCGCCTCGGCCAGCTCGCTGTCGCCGGCCACCGGACGGTGGTTGTGGGCGTCGGTGCGGGCCAGCTCGGCCAGCACCCTGGCATCGCCGGGATCCGACTTGGCCCCCGAGGTCGAGTGCCGCTCCCGATAGCGCGACGTCGACAGCGGGTTGACAGCGATGACCTGGTAGCCGGCGGCCACCATGGCGCCCACGAACAAACCCCGGTCGGTCTCGGTGGCCAGCACTACCTCGGAGGGGTCCTCGACGAACGGGGCGACAAGCTCATGGAAGCGCGCCACCCC
>DASXCO010000085.1 GCA_036491125.1 Acidimicrobiales bacterium
CTCCCGGCTGCTGCGGTCGACCGTCGCCGAGCTGCACCCCGCCGTGCTCGAGCGGTTGGGCCTGGCCCAGGCGCTCCGAGACCTGGCCCGGACCACGGAGGCCCGCGGTGGCTTCGCCGTCACGCTCGAGCTCGACGGCTGGGAGGAAGGGGTGCGCAGCCCGGCCGACGGACTTCTCTACGCGACCGCCCGAGAGCTGCTGAGCAATGTCGTCAAGCACGCCGGGGCGAGTGCCGTGCACATCAACCTCGGCCATTCGGGTGAGCTCGCACAACTGGTGATCACCGACGACGGGCGCGGGATCCCCGACGGTGCGGTGGAGGCGAGCCTCGACGGTGGCCACATCGGGCTGGCGTCGCACCGCGTCCGACTCGAAGCGGCTGGCGGGGGCCTCAGCATGACCGGAGCAACTCCGTCGGGAACGATCGCCACGGTCGACGTGCCCTGCCCGCCCGCGAGGGCCAGCGGATCGGCGTAGAGCTCCCTCGGCTCGAGGCGCCTATTTCAGAAGTCCGCGCCGCATCGCTTCGGCGACCGCCGCGGTCCGGTCGGAGACGCCGAGCTTCTCGAACAGACGCTGGCTCTGGGTCCTGACCGCACTCACCCCCAGATTCAGCTCGGCCGCCACCTGGGGGATGGACCGGCCCCGAGCGAACGCCTGCAGCACCTCGAGCTCCTGATCGCTCGGCGCCGCCGTCTGGCCCTGGGCCCGATGCCGGATCTCGCCGGCGAGCTCGCCCGCCAGCTCGGGGGGAAGCACGGTCTGGCCCTCCGCCGCCCTGAGCACGGCGTCGACGATCTCCTTCCGGCGGGCGTCCTTGGAGAGGTAGCCAGCGGCGCCCTCCTCCAGCGCACGGAACACGACAGCGCTGTCGGCCACGGCCGACAGCAGCAGCACGCGGGTGGGCAGATCCTCGTCGACGACGGCGTGCACGAGGTCCAACCCGTCCATCTCGGGCATCTGGTAGTCCACCACGGCCACCGTGGGTCGCTCCCGCCTGATCACTTCCAACGCGTCGGTGCCGTTCTCTGCCTCACCAACGACGTCGATCCGCCCGCTCTCGCTCAGGCCGCGGGTGACGCCGTCACGGAAGAACGGATGGTCGTCGACCACGACGGTCCTCACCAGGCTCTGCGCCGATGCGGGTGCTGACTGGTCGCTGTGGTTGCCGCCCTCGGCGGTTCGCCCCGGCAGGACGACCGTCGACAGCGAGGTGTCCGGCATGGCGGCTGCGTTCGCCATCGGCAGGGCCCGGCTCATATCGTCGGCGGAGCTGAAGCGGCGCCCAGGGTCCTTCTCGAGCGATCGGAGGACGAGGGTGTCAAGCGCCGGCGGGACCTCGGGCCTCTCTGTCCGCAGAGAACGAGGTATCGCTTGCAGATGCTGGGCGATCACCCCCACCGGGATCTCCGCCTCGAAGGGCGGATGACCGGCCAGGCACTCGTAGAGCACGCAGCCGAGCGAGTAGAGGTCCGTCGCCGCAGTGGCCGATCGGGCGTCGAGCTGCTCAGGAGACGCGTAGGCGGGAGTTCCCATGAACTCGCCCATCGTGGTCACTCGCTTCGCGTCGCCCGCCGCCCTGGCGATGCCGAAGTCGACCAGCTTCGCCGTGCCGTCGGCGGCGATCAGGATGTTGGCCGGCTTGATGTCCCGATGGACGATGCCCTTGCCGTGAGCGTGGCTGAGCCCGGCGAGCAGCTGGCCGGCGATCTCTTCGGTCCGCTCCACTCCGAGATACGGCGACGTCGCTTCGAGCTCCCCCTGGAGGGACTCACCTTCGACCAGCTCCATCACGATGTAGTAGGTATCGCCCTCGTTCCCCGCGTCATAGACGGCGACGATGTTGGGGTGCTTCAGCGACGCCACGTGGATCGCCTCGCGCTCGAAGCGGTGTCGGAAGGCCTCGTCCGAGGCCAGCTGCTCGCTCAGCATCTTGACGGCGATCTCGCGGTCCAGCCGCCGATCGTGGGCGCGCCAGACGCTGGCCATGGCACCTGAGCCGATGTGGTCGAGTAGCTCGTACCGTTGGTCCAACACCCTCATCGACGTAGTCACCCTTCGGTCGCCGGCCATGTCCACCACACGGCGCGATCCTCGCAAGGCCAGTATGCCCGTCCCGACGAGAGTGCAGCCGGCGAGTCGCTGGGTGAGGTATTTGCCCGGTTCGTCCGGCTCTGGGGGGGAAGGGTGGTTCCCTTTGGTGTGGTCAGTTCCATCTTGTAATAGACGACATCATCGGTCATCCTTGAAGCTGATGAAAGGCGGCCCATCGACGTCCTCGACGAACAGCTGCCATACCGAGGAAGCGCTGCAGGTTCGGCAGGTCCTCGACCGGGTCGGTGACAAGTGGTCGATCCTCGTCATCTGCCTGCTGGCCCGGGGGACGCGTCGCTTCACCGAGCTGCAGCGCGAGACCGACGGCATCAGCCAGCGGATGCTGACGTTGACCCTGCGTCAGCTCGAGCGCGACGGGCTCGTGGCCCGGACCGTCCATGCCGTGGTCCCTCCCCGGGTCGACTACGAGCTGACAGAGCTGGGCGGCACCCTGCTCGCATCGGTCCAGTCTCTGACCACCTGGGCCATCGAGCACCGGCCCGATATCGCGACCGCCCGCGCCGACTACGACGCACGCCGCAGCTCGCTCGACAGCGAAGCGGCGGTGGCCCGATCCTGACGAGCCACAGATGATGGGGCTCGCACGCCGCGCGGCGCGGCGGATCATGGGCAGCGAAGAGGCAACGATCGCTCCGTTGACGGCCTCACAGGTGGCCTCGGCTGAGCTTCGCCTGGCGATCGCGGGCGATGTCGGTCACCCGTCAGCCGAGCTCGAGGTGAGCGTCGCCGCCATGGTGGACGAGCACGCCCGCCGGCCCTTCGACGGTCTGTTGCTGCTGGGCGACAATATCTATCCAGACGGTGACCCGGCCCGCGTCCACGAGGCGGTGTTGGACCCGCTCGGTCCGATCCTGGCCCGAGGCGTCGTCCTCGACGCCGTCCTGGGGAACCACGACGTCGACAGGGGCCAGCCCGACGAGGTCGCCCGCCGTCTCGGGATGCCGGCCCGCTGGTACGAGCGCCGGTTCGGGCCCGTCCAGCTGATCATGCTCGATTCCAACCGTGCCGGCGACCACGAGCAGCGGGCGTGGCTCGACCGGACGCTCGCCGAGAGTGACGCCGCCTTTCGAGTCGTGGCCCTCCACCACCCGCCGTACTCCGCCGGCTGGCACGGATCGTCGAGAGACGTGCGACGGGCGTTCGGGCCCGCCTTCGTGCGCCACGGCGTCGACCTCGTGCTCGCCGGCCACGAGCACGACTACCAACGGTCGAAGCCGATAAGAGGCACCGTCTACGTGGTGTCGGGCGCCGCCACCCATCTGCGGGCGACGGGCAGGCGACGCTTCACCGCCGCCGCCCATGCCCGGCACCATTTCCTCGACCTCTGGGTGATCGAGGGACGGGTCATCCTTCGACCCATCGGGCACGATCGCCAGCCTTTCGACCAGATGGTCCTTCCGATCGGCGGCGCCGGTGCGGCCCCCGTCGTAGCGTCTGCTCCTGGCAACCAGAGCGCCGGCTAAGACCGGGGGGCTCGACGAAGGGCTGGATGAGACTCCACATGTCGGAGTCGTCTCTCAGCACCGCTTCGATCCCGACGCTCCACCGGCTCCTGGAGACTAGTGGTCCGTTCCGGCGCCCAGCCGGGGTGGACCCGCCTGGGTGAACTTCGTGCCCACCGGGTCGACCGCCCACGGCGCCGTGACCTCCCACCGGTCCTCGTAGACCAACTCGGACAGCGGGCGTCGCCGCACAGGCCCGTGGCGGCCGGCCGGGCGTCCCAGTGTGATGGTGGCGTGCAGCGCGACATCGTCGGGGATGCTGAGGGCTGCCCGCAGCTCCTCGGCGACGAGGAGCTGGATCTGGGTCAGCACGCCGCCGAGGCCGACGGCGCGGGCCGCGAGAAGCAGATTCTGACAGGCGGGATAGATCGAGGAGCCTTCGAACGGATTGGCTTCCCGGTACCGGACAAGGCAGGCGAGGACGATGACCGGAGCCTCCGCCAGGCGCTCGGTGTAGTGGGTCATGCTCCTCGCCATCCGAGCCTTGGGGGACTCCGGCTCGAGTCCCGATCCCGTGGCGTAGCGATCGGTCGCCCGCTTGGAGGCCCACATCCGGCGGGCCGCCTCACCCAGCAGGCGACGAGCATCAGCGGCGTGCGGTCCGTCACGCAGCACAATGAACCGGAACGGCTGGCGGTTCGAGCCCGACGGCGCCCGGGTCGCCGCCCACAGCAAGCTGGCCAGCTCCTGGTCGGTCACAGGCTGGTCCGTGTAGCGGCGGATCGCCCGTGTCGTCCCCAGTCCTTCGAGGAGATCCATGTGCGAAGTCTCGCGTCTTCGCCGCGGCGTTGGTGAGTACGCGGCCCGCGGGGCGATGAGCGCCCCCCCGATCGGGCCCATCAGGGCACGAGGACGACCTTCCCAGCGACCTGGCGATCGAGCAGGTCGGCCATGACCTTCGGGCCGTCGACGAGCGGCTGCTCGGCCGGCACGGGCGGATGAAGGCGGCCGGATCCAACCATCTCCAGAACCTCGTCCAGCAGCTCGCGAGCACCGCTCGGGTCGCGCAGCGTCCATGCGCCCCAGTCGACACCGACGACCGTGCGGTTGTTGAGCAATACCTGGTTGAGGGGGACTCTGGGGATCGGCCCGGCGGCGAACCCGATGACACAGACCCGGCCCCCAGGCCCCGTCGCCCGCAGGGCTGGCTCACTGCGACCTCCCCCGACCGGATCGACGACCACGTCGACACCTCCACCTGAGAGCTCTCGGGCCCGGACCTTGAGGTCCTCGGCCTCGTAGGCGATCGTGGCCTCGGCACCCATCTCTCGGGCCGCGGTCAGCTTCTCTGGTGTCGACGCGGCACCTATCACGCGTCCGCCGAGAGCGACCGCGACATCGATGGCCGCCAGGCCGATGCCCCCGCCAGCGCCGAGCACGAGGATCCATTCGCCGGGAGCGATCCGGGTCCGTCGAGTGAGCGCGAACAATGCTGTGCTGTAGCTCTGCACGAGGGTGGCCGCTGGCCCGAACCCGGTGCCCGACGGGATCGGGATGGCCGAACCCTCGGGAACCACGACCTGCTCGGCGAACGCCCCGAACCCGCTGAAGGCGAGCACGCGATCGCCGACGCCGACCGCCCTCACACCGTCGCCGATCGCGCTCACCTCCCCTGCCATCTCGCTCCCCGGCACGAACGGTGTGGCTGGCTTGATCTGGTACTGCCCCTGGCAGATCAACCCGTCGACAAAGTTGACGCCGGCCGCCCGGACGTCAACGACGACCTGACCGGGACCAGGGATCGGCGCAGCGAGATCCTCCACGACCAGATCGCCGAGCGGGCCGAGCTGGCGGCAGACGAGGGCGCGCACGTCAGGCCTGAGCCAAGTCGTCGAGGATCTTCGCAAGCAGCTCGGGCGCAGCGGTCGCCACGTCATGGTTCGCGTCGATGTCGATGACCTCGGCGCCTCCCATGTTGGCGATCATCAGCTCGGCCTGCTTGGGCGGAATGACCCGGTCCTGGAGACAGCGGACGTAGGTGCGCGGCAACGATGGTGGCACGCCTGCCCAGGTGAAGGGCTCAAAGAGTGGACCGGGCGCCTCGTGCCCCATCCTCGGCCCGTTCTCCACCACCTCGAGCTCGGTTTCTACGGGCCGCTCCCCGGGGCGCAAACCGCCGATCGTGAGGCCCGCCGTCGACTCGAACACCTGCTGCTCGTGCTCGATGGTCATCTCCTTCAAGCCTGGCTTGAGGAAGTCGGCCGGCCGGGTGCCTTCGGCGGGCACGGTCGCGGCGACGAAGACCATCCGACGCACACGGTGCGGAGAAAGGGCCGCGACACCCGGGATCACATAGCCACCTGAAGAATGGCCGACCAGGAGCACCTCACCCAGGCACTCGATGTCTTGAGCGACGGCCCGAACCCAGTCGTTCCGTCGGATCCTGGACAGGTCGGCGGGCCGGTAGCGACGGCCCGGGAGGTCGACCGCCACCGACGGCGACTGCAGATGTTCTCCGACCTGGTCCCACATGGTCGAGGTCATCGTGCCGCCGTGCACCAGCACCAGGGTGGGCAGGGCGCTCACCGCCCGGTCACAGCCCAAAGGGCGGCTTGCCCATCTGGTCACGGACCGTTACGACCTCGGAGTTGGTGAGGCTGCGACGTTGCCAGTTGGCCCCATCGACGACGAGGGTGTGGCCGGAGATGAAGCGGGCGTAGGGTGAGGCGAGGAAGGTGGCGGCCCATCCGAGCTCCCGCAGTCGGCCTACGCGCATCGCCGGCTGGCACCGGTCCTTCTCGTTGGTTCGGTCGAGGTTGCCCTTGATGTCGGCGCTCATGTCCTCGTGTGGGAACAAGCCCGGCACCAGGCCGTTCACCTGGATGCCGTAGGGACCCCACTCGACGGCGAGCGTCTCGACCATGTTCTTCACGCCGGCCTTCGCCGCAGCGGAGTGGGCGAAGCCGGGGCCCCCAGTCCACGCGTAGGAGGCGCCGATATTGATGATCGATCCCGGCGTGCCGGCACCCAGGTGGCGGCGGGCAAACTCGCGGGCACAGTAGAACGTGCCGTTGAGGGTGATGTCGACCACGGTCCGCCAGGCATTTGGCGACATCTCCTCGGTCGGAACGGGAAAGTTGGCGGCGGCGTTGTTGACAAGCACGTCCGGGAGGCGGAGATCCGTCTCGGCGGCGTCGAAGGCGGCGGCGACCTGGTCGGGCTGGCGGATGTCGCACGCCACGGTCACGACGGTCGTCCCCAGCTCGGCCAGCGCCTTCTTCCCTTCCGAGAGATGCTCGGGCCTGCGGCTGGCCAGCACGATGTCAGCACCGAGGCGGGCGAACTCTGTGGCCGTGGCCCTACCTAGACCGGTGCCACCACCGGTCACGAGGACAGTGCTGCCGCTGAACGTGTGCACCGGCAGCGCGGTGGCGCCCACCGGCGGCGGCTCGGGCAGACCAATCGTTTCGGTCATGTAGATGTCCTCAACTTCCGGTGGTGCGCATCTCCGACGTCGGGGTCGTGCCTGCCCCGGTGGGATCGACTCGTGTGCTCCCCGAGCTCGCAGGAGGCGGCAGTATATGAGTCGCAGGCAGCACCACCCGAATAATATATCTGATGCAAGAAGACGAACGATCGGCGATCCCGCCCAAGGAGAGAACTGCCATGGAGATAGCAAAGAAGAAGGCGGTGGTCGTCGGGGGGGCCTCCGGGATGGCCAGGGCCACGGCCGAGATGCTCCGTGCTCGCGGAGCCGACATCGCCATCCTCGATCTGGCGAACTCAGCGGGTGATGAAGCGGCGGCCGAGATCGGCGGGGGGACAACCTTCCACCCCTGCGACATCACCGACGACACTGGCGTCGAGGCGGCGCTGGCGGACGCCATGGGCCAGCTCGGCGGACTGCACATCGCCGTCAACACGGCCGGGGGTGGGATCGCCAAGAAGACGCTGTCCAAATCGGGGCCCCACCCGCTTGACGACTTCCGGGGCGTCATCGAGCTGAACCTCGTCGCGACATTCAATCTCAACCGGCTCCAAGCCTCGTACATGAGTACGAACTCCGACGAAGACGAGGAACGGGGTGTGATCATCAACACGGCGTCGATCGCCGCCTTCGAGGGTCAGATCGGTCAGGTCGCCTATGCGGCTGCGAAGGCCGGGATCGTCGGCATGACGTTCACGATGGCCCGCGATCTCGGCAGCTACGGCGTCCGGGTGAACGCCATCGCGCCCAGCCTGTTCCACACGGGCATCACGTCGGGGATCCCCGCTGACTATGCCGACGCCCTCACCGCTGGCGCCGCCTTTCCGAAGCGCATGGGCCGGCCCGAGGAGTACGCCCGGCTGGCATTGGCAATCATCGAGAATCCCATGCTGAACGGCGGCACCATCCGTCTCGACGGGGGCCAAAGGTTCGCTCCGAAGTAGTCCGTTCGCCCCGGCTTGAACTGCTCAGTCGTGAACGTGCGATCGCTCGACCTCATGAACTCTGTGGCATGGTGGGTGTGGCGGACCCGGTTCGACGCTCAGCGGAACGAGTAGCGCACCGGCAGGTGCTTGACCCCCGAAACGAAGGCGGACTCCGACCACTGAGGCGGCCCGACCAGTTCGATGTCATCGAGCTGCGGGGAAAGGCGCGAGAGCATGGTGCGGACTTCTCGGCGGGCGAACTGTGAGCCTAGACAGAAGTGGGCTCCCCCACCGAAGGAAATGAGCCTGTCGGCGTCACTGCGACGCACATCGAAGGTCATCGACTCGCTGAACACCTCCTCGTCCCGATTGGCACTCGGGTACGAGAGCAGCACCCTGCCGTTCCTCGGGATCGTCGCGCCCCCGATATCGATGTCCTCTGTCGCATAGCGCAGGAAGTGCCGGACAGGGGTCGTCCAGCGGATGCATTCGTCAGCGGCAGCGATGGCGAGCTCGGGGTCGTCCCGTATGGCCCATAGCTGTCCCATATCGCGAAGCAGGGCCTCCATACCGCCTGCGAGGGCGTACGACGTGGTGTCGTGTCCGGCGGTCGCCACGATGATGTAGTACCAGAGCCGTTCGGCGTCGCCCATGGGGCAGCCGTCGGGCTGACCATTGGCGATGAGGGTGGCCAGGTCGTCGGCCGGGTGCGTTCGGCGGTCCTCGGTGAGCTCGTTGAAGTACTGAATGAACTTCATGACCGACTCGATGACACGGGCCTCAGGGTCGGCGGCGTCCCCCAGAAACTCGGGGTCGGCCGCACCGAAGATTCCCTGGGTCAACTGCAGCATCAGCGGCTCGTCTCGCTCCGGCACGCCGTAGATGTCCATGATCACCCGGAGGGTGTACGGCTGAGCCACGTCCTGGGCGAAATCGCATTCCCCGCCGAGGTCGCGCATCCGGTCGATGAACAGATCAGCGAGAGCGTCGATGCGCGACTGCCGGTGCTTGACGGCGGCCGGCTTGAACCAGTCATTCGTGACCTTGCGGTGATCGCCATGCTCTTTTCCGTCCAGATGCACCAGCGTCCTGGGGGCCGGTATGCCGGCCGCGAGCATCCGTGTCCAGTCCTCCTCCGGTCCGAGGACCGAGCGGCTCGTATTGAGCCACCGCTGGTTGTCCCTCGCCACCGAGAGGATGTCATCGTGGCGGGTGAGCACCCAGAAGGGCTCGAAGCCGTCCAGCTCGACCGGCAGTACCCGATTGGCCTTGCGGATCTGGGCCACTTCCTCGTGCCAGGCGTCCATGTCGGCCCACCTGTGCGGCATGGCAAACAGGCCTCCGATGTGCTCGCCGACCGCTGTGCTCCTCGTTGAGGTCATCCGTCCCTCCGTCCGAACGAGGCTGGAGCCTAGGTGGGCGATACCAAACTCTATGGTATGGCAGCGCTGGCAAGTCGCGTCGGACGCTCGCTGTGGCATCAATGAATGCGGTCGTCACAGCCGCTGCAGCACTTCTCCTGCGGATAGCCAACCGGGTGAGCGGGACTCTCGTGCCGTCTCGTTGGCGAGCGACTGGAGTAACTCGTTCACCGGCGTCGGTAGACCCATCGAGCGACCCTGGAGCACTATCTCGCCGTTCAGGTAGTCGCTCTCCACGCGGCCCACTCCGCGGACGACGCTCTGCCATGTCGACCCGGCGGCCCGCGAGCGCCCCTCGATCTCGCTCACTTGCCACCGTTCCCAGCGCCTGTGGAC
>DASXCO010000086.1 GCA_036491125.1 Acidimicrobiales bacterium
GCAGGCGGGCGAGCCGACTTCGCGGCCTCGGCCACTGCGTCGGCGATCGCCTCGGCCTGGGCCGGCCTGAGAGCCTCGGCCACCGCAGCGGCGATGCTGTCCAGCTGGTCGGACGCCAGCGCCTCGGAGACGGCGCGAGCCACGGCGTCGGACTGGGACGGCCCGAGGGCCTCGGACAAGGACACGGCGATGGCGTCGAGCTGGTCCGACTCGAGGGCCTCGGAGACGGCGCTGGCCACCGCCTCGGCCTGGGACGGCCTGAGGGCCTCGGCCACGGCCACGGCGATGGCGTCGAGCTGGTCGGACTCGAGGGCCTCGGATACGGCGCTGGCCACGGCGTCGGCCTGGGACGGCCTGAGGGCCTCGGCAACGGCCACGGCGATGGCGTCCAGCTGGTCAGACTCGAGCGCCTCGGAGACGGCGTTGGCGACCGCCTCGGCCTGGGACGGCCTGAGGGCCTCGGCCACCGCGGCGGCGACGGCCTCCACCTGCTCCGGCCCGATACCTGGCGGACGAGCAGCCTGAAGCGGGATCCGGCGACGCAGCGCCTGGACCTCCCTCGTCAACTGCTCCAGCTGGGCCTCGAGACGCTCGTTGCTCTCGTTGACGGTGGCGTCGAGGCCATCGACCGCGTGCCGCAGCTCTTCGGTCACCTTGTGCAGCTCCTCCATCTCTTGTTCCAGGGCGTGCGACTCTCCACGAAGATCCTGCATGTCCCGCGCCAAGCGACCTTCGCGATCGCGCAGCTCGTCGAAGGTCGTGAAGACATCGGCGGACAGCGGGCTCCGGGCGGAGGCGGCCGTCCGGCCCTCCTCTCCCGCTTCGGTGTTGGCCACCTCGGCGGCCGCCGGGCGGCGGGGCGCCATCGGCAGACCATCGGGTTCGCTGGGCCACTCGAGATGGCCATCGAACCCTGCAGCCTCGTCAGGTTCGGAGCCCATATCAGGGACGGTATCCGATCGGAAGCGCTTAACCATCATTCGACCCCTATCCCGGCGGCCATCCGAGGCGCCGTCCTCCGAGGAGATGCAGATGGAGATGAGGAACTGAGTTCAGAGCATCCTCGCCGACGTTGAAGACGAGCCGGTAGCCACTCTCGGCGACTCCCTCGCTCTCCGCCACCCGCTGGGCCAGCTGGAGCATCTCCGTCACCACCTCCGCGTGCTCGGGCCGGATGGCGCTGGCGTCAGTGATGTGCTGACGGGGCACGACGAGCACGTGCGTCGGCGCTCCCGGTTTGATGTCCCTGAACGCATACGTCGCATTCGTCGATGCCACCTCCTCTGACGGAAGCTCGCCGGCCACGATCTTGCAGAAGATGCAATCGCTCACATCCAGGGAGTCTATTTCTGCGTCGCCCTACCGCCCACCTCCCGGGGGAGCAAGCGGCGAGCGCCGGGTCGGGCAGGTAGGCCCAAACCAGCTGTCGAAGAACCAGGCACGAGACGCCTCGTTGGCTTTTCCGCGCTCCTTACCATGCTCACGTCTACAACTACCCCAGTCGCATCCGCCGGAACCGCCTCCACGACCAACGCGCCGGTCGCCGGGTTGCCGAGCGGGGTGCCCACAGCCGCACAGCGGCCCGAGCCCAGGCTCCCGACGCCAACCGGCTGGCCGTTCCCGGAGAGCTTCCCCCAACCTCCGGCACTGGCCGCCTCGACGCCGGCGTCAGCTACTGGAGCGACTACCTCTACGACGACCACGGAGCCCAGGGGTCGACCGTGGCGAGGCCAGCCTCCGGCCTGGCGCTCACCAAGGGGCACGTACATCTACCCACCCGGGCCGGCGGATATGAACGGCGCTGACATCTTCCGGGCGGCCGTCGGCCTCACCCTAACTGACACCTGGTGGAGGGTCGACTGGAACACGCTCGCCGGTCCCCGCATCCCGATCGCCGAGTGGGCCCTCGACACCGACGACGAGCCAACGACCGGGCTGGCAGCCTGGCCGGCGGGCGCTGGCCTGCGGTCGGCAGGTGTAGATCGGGCGATCGACGAGCTGGTGCCGGTCAGCTCCGTGCTCGACCAGATCAACTACTTCGACGCCCTCGGCGAGCGGTACCGCTTCGAGCTGTACCCGGCCGAGGACCACCTCGTCTACGCGACCCAGGATGGCTTCTCCTCGGCTGCCACCCACATGGGGGAGGCTGTCCGGCAAAAGGACCCCGGCCACGTCTCATTCAGCTGGTATCCCCACCTGGTCCGGCCGGACCTCGGGATCGGCCCGGCGAGCACCTGTTGGGTAGAGGGGCTGTCGGGCCGCCAGGCGTCACCTGGCATGCTCGCTAGCATGGACGCCAACTCGCATGCCCGGCCTGACCCGGCGGCCACCATCGAGCTGACACGTGGTGTCCTCGTCCCCGGCGACCCGAGCTCGGCGGCCGTCTCGGAGCTGGACTGGCGACTGGGATCGGCACCGCCGCCGCGGGCGCAGCTCGACCTCACGCTCACCGACGTCGGCGCCCTGACTCTAAGCCTGCAGGATGCGGGCTTTGCCCCGCGGCGGCATGGATCGGTCGCCACCACGGCCGATGGATCCGCCGACCTCTCGCTGGCCCAGCTCGCTCCCGGGACGCCGGTCCGTCTCGACGGCCGGACGCTCGCCCTTGCCACTGGTGATGGCGAGGCCCAGGTTTTGGTGGCGGCAGGCCGGCACGCCGTGGACTTCGGTTGAGCGTGGTCATCGGCGTGACGACTGGCCGCGAGCCGCAAGGCGTCGACAGGCTTCTCGGCGACCTCGGCCGCTGGGCGGCCGACGCCAGGGCGTCCGACGCGGCCAACGCCCGCTCGCGGGAGCGATGGCTTCGCCGCCAGGCGGCGGAGGAGGCGACCCTGCCCGGGGTCGCCCTCGACCTGACCGAGCGAGGCGACGCCGTCGTCCTCAAGACAACGGCGGGCCGCGCCCACCGGGGCCGGCTGGTCGCGGTGGCGCGCGACGTCTGGGTGCTGCGGTCGGACGCCTCCGACGGGGGTGGAGGACCAGACGGGATGGCTGGGACGACCTTCGTGGCCACCGACGCCATCGCCTCGCTGCGGGCCCAGCCTGGAGGTAGCGGCAAGCCAGCCCCGGAGGCTGCCGGAGCCCGACCCGTGCCGCTCGCTGCCTCGATGGTGGACATACTCACCGAGCTTGCGGTCGAGCAGCCACGCGTCAGGGTGCTCGTCCAGGGAGAACCCGAGGCGATCGTGGGCCAGCTGCGTTCGGTGGGGGTGGATGTGGCAACCCTGAGAGTGGCGGGCGAACCGCCCACCGCGGTCTATGTGCGACTGGGCTCGGTCAGCGAGCTGTCCGTCTTGGGCTCGGGGTAGAGATGCTCCAGGCTGCCAGGTTCGATGCGAGCAGAGTCGATGAAGCCGTCGACATCGGACTCCTTGAGCCGGATGACGCGCCCGAACTTGTAGGCCGCCAGCTGACCTTCGTCGATAAAGCGATAGAGCGTCCGCAGGGTCACCCCCAGGCGCTCGGAGGCCTCCTTGGTGCTCATCCACCGTATGGACTCGGTCATCGTGGACCCGATTTTAGCAGGGGACCCGGTTTCTGGCGCGGTTTCATGAGCTTTCCGTTTGGGCATTCCGGAATGCCCGGCCCAGCCCCACGATCTGCTTCTACCGAACCCGCACAAGGAGGAGAAGGCCAATGAGCGACCGGTCGACCGGGAGCATGCGGACCTACTGGGACGACCGGGCCCGCCTGAACGCAGCCTGGTACGTCGACACCACCGTCGACTACGACAGTCCCGACATGGTCCAGTTCTTCGAAGCCGGCGAAGAGATCGTTGCAGATGCGCTCGACCGAGCGCCCGTCCAGCCGCCTTCCCGAGGGCTGGCCGTCGAGGTGGGATCGGGACTCGGTCGGATCTGCCAAGCGCTCGCGACACGATTCGACAAGGTCGTCGGCATCGACATCTCACCCGAGATGACGAGGCAGGCGCGCCACCTGGTGAAGGACCCACGGGTGCAGTTCAAGGTAGGCGACGGGGCCACGATGGGATCTCTGGGTGACGCCACGGCCGACCTCGTGCTGTCGTTCACCGTCTTTCAACACATACCCAAGGTGCCGATCATCGAGGGCTATATTGACGAAGCGGGCAGAGTACTCCGCCCGGGAGGTCTCTTCGTGTTTCAGTGGAACAGCACGATGGGGACTCGGCGGTGGGCCGCCCGGCGAGCCCTCTACGCCACCATGCAGCGCGCCGGGCTTCGTGAGCAGTCCCACGGACGTGACGCCTCGGAGTTCCTTGGTAGCTGCGTGCCGGTGAAGCGGGTCGAGCGCGTGCTGGCCCAGTCCGGTCTGCGACTTCTGGGAACTCGCGGTGAGGGCACGCTCTTCACGTGGGGCTGGGCGACACGGCCGTGACCAGTCACGGCGCGCCGCAGCTGTCACCGCGTGGCCAGCAGGTGAGCCTCGAGGATCTGCCGCGGGTGGACGTCGGGATGGTGACCTTCAACACCCGCGAGCTCACGATCGCGGCCCTTCATCGCCTCATGGACGCCAGCGACGGCTGTCGGCTGCGCCTGTTGGTCCGAGACAACGCATCGAGCGACGGGACCGCCGAAGCGGTTGCGGCACAGTTCCCCGACGCCGAGGTCGACGCCGCCTCGGAGAACCTGGGCTTCGCCGCCGGGGTCAACACGCTGCTTGCCCGCTCGGATGCCCCCTGGTTCCTCGCCCTGAACTCAGACGCCTGGCCTGAGCCGGGTGCCGTGCGCAGGCTCGTGCGCGCCGCCGAGGCATTCCCCTCTGCGGCCGCCGTCGCCCCTCGTCTAGAGCGACCTGATGGGACCCTCGAGCACTCGACGTATCCCTTCCCCTCGCTCAAGGTGGCGGCCGTGACGGGCGCCGGGCTCTATCACCGGGTCGGCCGACGTCGAGCGCAGGATCTGTTGCTCATGGGGTCGTGGATGCACGACCACCCGCGCCCCGTGGACTGGGCCGTGGGGGCGGCGCTGTTGCTCCGCCGCGCTGCGTTGGAGGACATCGGCGGATTCGACGAGGAGTTCTTCATGTACGTCGAGGATCTCGAGTGGGCGTGGAGAGCCCGGCAGCGAGGCTGGGAGATCAGGTTCGAGCCCAGTGCGGTCGTCCGCCACGTTGGCAACGCGTCGGGCGAAGCCGCCTACGGACGGCGACGAACGGCCACCTACCTCCACAACACGTACCGCTTCTATGGCCGTCACCACCGCCCGATCTCCACCACGGCATTTCGCGCCCTCAACCTGGCCGGGTGCGCCCGTCTCTACCTTCAGTTTCGCCTGCGGCGGGACCGGGCTCAGGCGGCGTTCTGGGCCGACCACGTACGTGCTCACCTGACGCTCAGGGCCGCCAGCGACAGACCCTCACGCGCCTGACAGCGCCGTCGCCTCCCTGGCCCGCTGGGCCCGCTGGTCCCGCTGTCGCTGTCCCTGACCCACTGTTCCGCCCGTGAAGGAGCAGCCTCTCGCCCGTCGAACACTCGTGGTGTGGATGTCGTGCGCCTTGACCTTGTGGAACTGGCGAGGCAAGGGCCCGCGGCGTTCCCTCCGGCGACCTTCGTCGAGGTGAGGGATGGCGACGACCTGTTGGGCTGCTACCTCGTCTCGGGGTCGGCCGAGCCCGCTGACGTCGCCGCCGAGGTCATCGACGAGCTCGGCTCGCTCTGGCAGACACGGAGCGTGGCGTCCGCGGTGGGTGACCGGTCGGCATGGTCGGTGACAGCCACGGTCCGACCGTCCGAGCCGCTCGCCGTAGTGGTCTGCACGGCCAGTCGCCCAGCCCAGTTGGCCCACTGCATCGAGTCGCTCGTTCCGCAGCTGGGCGACGAGGACGAGCTGATCGTGGTCGACAACAGCCCCTCGGGATCGGGTCGTCGAGTCGCCACCCGAGGTGGCGCTCGGTGGATCCACGAGACACGCCCGGGTTCTTCGTGGGCCCGGAATCGCGGGTTCCAGGAGGCCGACCGTGATCTCGTCGTCTACATCGACGACGACTGCGTGGCGGACCGGAGCTGGTTGGCGACACTGCGACAGCCCTTGGCCGATTCGAGTGTCGACGGAGTCACTGCGGGAGTGCTGGCCCAAAGGGTCGACCTGGCGGTGCCGCTCGTGGTCGACGACCGGTATCCGTACCATCGCGGGTGGGCGGGAGCGCGCTACGGCGGGACCACCGGAACTCCCGACTCCCCCTACGACGCGTGGCGCCTGGGAACAGGGGCGTCGATGGCGTGGCGACGCACGACGCTCGAGGCCCTCGGAGGGTTCGACGCGGCCCTCGGCGCTGGGACGCCGATGGGCAGCGGGGACGAGCTCGACCTCTTTCGACGGGCGCTTTCCGCCGGAGCCACGGTGGTCTACGAGCCCCAAGCACTCGTCTACCACGATCATCCGGAGACCGTACGCGCCCTGCGGCGAACGCTCATCCGCTATGGCCTTGGCGCTGGCGCCCAAGCGGCGAAGGTGCTGACCGAAGAACGACAGCTGCACGCGCTCCGGATTCTCGCCCGCGAGTGGCGCTGGAACCTCCGGCTGGCATCGGCCGAGGCGGGTCGAGCCGTCCTGGGGCGACCCCGCGTGTCCCTCACCGGGCTGGTGGCGCAGCCAGCCGCTGCGGCCGTCGGAGCCGCCCGCTTCCTGCGTTACCGGGCCCAGATTCGACAGGCGACAAGGTGACGTTCCTCGGCCCCACGGCAGCCGACCTTCGCTGTGACCAGGCCCGATCTCCCGCCCAGAGCGAGGTCCAATCCGGCGGCGCGGATCGCCGGCATCGGGCCATCCTCGCTGCACTCCCCAACCTGACGGGACGAACCCTCGAGATCAGCTCGGATGAGGGCAAGCTCACAGCGTTGCTCGCTGACCGGGCCACCGTGCTCGTCAGACTCGAGACCGACCCGGCGCGGAGTCGACGGCTCGCCGCCCACGGGGATATTCGCGTTCGCCCCGGGAGCATCCGACGCCGTCTCCCAATGCGTCGCTACGAGACGGTCGTCTGCGTCGGCCAGCTCGAGGAGGTCCCACTACACGAAGCTCGTCTCGTCCGAGAGCGACTCGTCCGCAGCTTGACGGCGGGAGGCATCTTGGTCCTGCAGCACGGGCCGAGTGCTGACACGCTCCACCCGCCGTTCCTCGACCACGGGCTGGAGACCGTCAGCCTGGAGGTGCTTGGAGGGATAGAGACGCTCGTGCTCAGGCGCCGGCGCGCTCGAGCTCTCGCCGACGCGGCGTGGCTGCTGGGCGACCTGGTTCGCGAACCCTGGCCGGCACCCGTCCCCCCGAGCCATCGGACGCATGCGGAGGCGCATGTCGAGACCGGGCACGTCGTCGACGAGCCCGGGGGCGCATCGACGAACGGCGCCGCTCGGCACGACCGGCGGCTGCTGCTCCGCGTCGACGGCCGTCCGGCGGGCGTCGTCAACGCTGCCGGACCGCTATCCAGGCACGTACTGGCGACCGCGTTGGTGCCCTCGGTCGCGGCTGACCTGGCGCCTCGGCTGCGGACTAGACCCCGAACGCGCGACGACATCATCGACGCGCTCGAGCGGGGTCGTCGACCGCCGCGTCATCCGCTCACGTCGGTTCCCCGGCCACTCGAACCAGGCGAGCTGGTCGTGGCCATCTGCACGACTCGGGGCCCCGAGGTATCCGCCGGACTCGTCAGCGAGTTGGCCGGTGCCTTCGACGTGGTCGTCCTCGAGAACGGGACCGACCAGCCACGGCTGGCCGCCATGTGCGCTGCCGCCGGGGTCGACTACGAGCACGATCCCCGGCCGGGGCTCGCCGCCGCCCGAAACCGCGTCCTCGCGCGGGTAGATTCTCGCTGGGTGCTGTTCCTCGACGACGACTGCCGCCTGCGTTCCGGAAGCGCTCCCGAGCTTGCCCGCCGCCTCGGGGGCGCGATCGATCAGGTCCCCGACGCCGGTGCCATCGGCGGTCTCGTGCTGCCCGCCTCCATCGACTGCGGTGCCGAGGAGGACTTCGAGCGCGTTGCCGGACACGGCAGGGGCTTTCTCCCCATCCGCTACGACGCGCACTCCTCGCCCGATCGGTGGTGGCCACTGCGGCATGGTGACTGGATGGCGGTCGGAGCCTGTCTCGCTGTCCGCCAAGGGGCGTGGGCTGCCGTCGGCGGTTTCGACGAACGTCTCGGCGCCGGGACGCGGGCCGCATCAGCCGAGGATGACGCCTTCCTCCAAGCCGTCGTGCAAGGTGGGTGGTCGGTCTTGTACGACCCGGCCGTCATGGTTCGCCACCAGCACCGTACTAGTCGATCGGCTCTCCGCCGGCAGCTGTTCGGCTACGGGCTGGGCCGCTCGGTCAACGTAGTGCTGAGAGCGATCGACAACCGCAACTGGGAGATCCTCTCACTGTGGACTGCCCTGCTCGCCGAGGAGTGCCGATACGAGCGGTCTCGTCCTCTCCATCTTGGTGGGGCCGAGCTGCTCGGCTATCTGGCTGGACCGATCGTTGCCTTGCAGACCGCCTACGCGTCCCGGTGGCGGGAGCGGATCAGACGTCCATGGTAACCACCGACCTCTCCAAGCACGCGACACCCTCGAGTACGCGTCACGCTGACGCCCCTGTGCCGCTTCTTATGTGGCATCACGTTGGCGACGCACCCAATCGGTCAATGCGTCCGTATGCGGTCTCCCGTGAGACCCTGACCGTCCAGCTCGACGCCCTGGTCGCAGCGGGCTACGAAGCGGTCACCTTCGACACACTTCGTGCGGACCGACGACCCCGTCGCCCGATCGTCCTCACCTTTGACGATGGTTACCGCAGCTTCCTGGAGGTGGCCGCACCCCTTCTCGAGGAGCGAGGGATGCGGGCGGTCCTGTTCGTTGTCGCAGGATCCCTGGGAGGGGTGAACGACTGGGACAGGGGTTGCGCCGACCTCGAGCTGCTCGATGCCGACGGGGTGCGGGAAGTGGCCGATCGGGGTCACGAAGTGGGGGCCCACGCCTGGCGCCACGCCCCGCTCACCGAGGTGCCAATCGATCAGCTAGCTCGCGAGGTGGCGGCAGCACGTGTCGTTCTCGAACACGCGAGCGGGCGACTGGTGCGATCCTTCTCGTACCCCCACGGTGTTGTTGACGCCGAGGTCATCGCGACGGTCACTCAGTGCGGCTTCGATTTCGGCTGCCTGGACTGGCGTCGACCCGAGCCGGGCTGGCCTGAGTCGTTGGCGCTCACGCGGGTAGACGTAGGGCCCGACACCGACGCAGCCGAGCTCGCCCACCTGGCCGAGACGAACGCCCTAGTTGCGAACCCACTAGCTGTATCACTGGCGGAGCCCTTCGAGAGCTTGGTGGCCCTGACGCTGGCCGCGGGTTCGGGTCGACCGCCCGCCGAAGGTTGGGCGGCCGTCCACGCCGCTTCCGGGCCTCTCACTCAAGTGCTTCGGGCGCGAGACGGGGATGACCGGCCGAGATCCTTGACGTCGCTCGTGCGGGCCACCCAGCTGGGCGAGCTCGCGTCCCCCCCTGCGGCGGTGGTAACCGCCCTGGATGCGGTGGCATCCGATCTCGACGCTCTCGTCCGCCGACAGGCCGAGGTTCCGGTCTGGGGTGTGGCAACCCCGGACGAAGCGACCGATGTCGACCTGGACTGGATTCGCCTGGGCGCTCAGTGGAGCGACGTCGCCCGCCTGCTCTGGCAGATCGAACCGACCAGCCACGGCGATGTGATCGCCGCCTACTTGCGCCGCTCGGGACGATCTCACGGCCGAGCTGCAACGGGCGAGGCCATGGATGAGCTGGCGGCGGCCGAAGTGGCGATGCTCGCCGACGAAGCCGTCGAGCCAGACGGCGCGTCAGATGTGCCGGCTGTGGAGCGATCCCTGACTAAGGTCCGTTGTGGTGCGATCCAGCCGGCCGTGAGGGACGGCGCACGCCGCTCATCGTGGAGCCACCTTCGGATGGCCACGGGCGCTCTCGTTCGCCAAGAGCTGCGGGAGCACTACGCAGGTTCGCTCCTTGGCATCGGGTGGGCTGTCGCACGCCCTCTTCTCTACTTCACGGTGCTGGTTCTGCTCTTCGGCCAGGTGGTCCGGGTGTCCGAGCCGCGGTATCCCGAGTTCCTCCTCGCCGGGCTGGTGCCATGGCTCTTCTTTCAAACCGCCGTCGGTGAGGCGACGGGCTCGATTCGAGGTCGCGGCGACCTGCTGCGGCTGGCCGCCTTCCCCCGGGTCGCTCTGCCGTTGGCTACCGTTGCTTCAGCAGTGGTGGATCTCGCCGCCCAGCTCCTCGTGGTGGCGCCCGTGCTCGTGGTGGCCGACGGAACGGTCGGGCCCCGCTTGCTCGCCCTGGCGCCGGTGCTGGCGGCGTTGCTGGGTCTGGTGACGATGACCTCGTTGCTGATATCGGGACTCTGCGTCCGCTTCCGCGATGTCTCCCACCTCGTGCCACTTGCGCTCTTCCTGGGCTTCTATGCGACTCCGGTCTTCTACTCGTCGGCCCAGGTCCACATGCCGTGGCGAGTCGTGTACTTACTGAACCCGGTGGCTGTGATTGTCGAGACATTCCGGAGCGTTCTCTACGGAGGGTCGTGGCCGCCGGGGTGGGCGCTCGCCTGGACGGCGGTCTTCGTGGCGGTCGGCGGAACCGCGGCCTGGCGCTGGTTCTCGTCCGCGGCCGATCGCTTCGTGGCAGAGGCTTGAGCATGACAGCAGGCGCGGTGCTCGAGCTCGACCGCGTCGGGAAGCGCTACGACGTCCATTTCATCGGGACTGACACGCTGCGTGGCGCACTCTCTCAGGGTTCGTGGCGGCGACCACGACCGGTCCAGTGGGCCATTCGTGAGGTGTCATTCTCGGTTCGCCGAGGCGAGTCGGTCGCGCTGATCGGCCACAACGGCTCCGGAAAGAGCACGTTGCTCCGCCTTGTCGCAGGGGTCGAGCAACCCACGTGCGGGCATCTGTCCGTGCGCGGCGGCGTCGCTGCCGTGCTCGGCTTGGGTGTCGGCTTCAGCGACCACCTCTCGGGCGAGCAGAACCTGGAGGTCGCCGGCGGCCTGCTGGGCCTCGGGCGGGCTGACCTGACTCGGCTGCGTCCTGCGATCGGAGAGTTTTCCGAGCTCGGGCCAGCGCTCCTGCGCCCGCTCCGTGAGTACTCGTCGGGCATGGTGGCCCGATTGGGCTTCGCTCTCGCCATGCACGCGCCGGCCGATCTCCTCCTCATCGACGAGGTGCTCATGGTTGGCGACGAGGGGTTCCGAGCCCGTTGTTTGGATCGCGTCGAGCAGTTCAAACGATCGGGCGGCAGCCTTCTGTTCGCATCACACGAGCCCGACCTGATCGACCGCCTGGCCGATCGACGGCTGGAGCTCCGCCACGGCCTTTTGCAGGTCAAGGCTGCCTCGGCACCATCTTCGCCGCGAGACCACCGCCGAAAGGCGAACGGCTCAGTCGGCGGTGTACGCACCCGCGAAGGTGTAGGTGAAATCGGAAGGCTCCGTCTGTGAGGAGCCAGTGCTCACCATGGTGAGGTCGAACGTGAGGTTGGCGGTCGATCCGTCCAGATCGACAGCGCAGGTGAATGCGTTGACTCCCTGGGATGCGGTGGGAACACCCGTAAGTGGAGCGCATGGTCCTGAAAGCATCTTGCCATTCGCGTTGCCCTGGATCGTTGTCGCGAGCCCACCAGTAGGTCCCCAGCTCTCAACGATGCTGAACGTCCCGGCGTAGGCGTCACTACCGACAATCAGCGGACCGGTCATGGAATAGGTGATGCCACTGCCGTAACGACTGGCGCCTTCCACCGCGGTCATGGGTCCTGCTCCGCCCCCGGTGTGCGCCAGCGGCGCGACATCATCGGGACGGCCGCTATGTCTCCGCTGCTTACTGGGGTCGAACCACAGGCAGATCCACCTTGACCCGATCACAGCCGTGGACGCCATCATGGATGACGCGAGGCACCCCATCGATGATGGCCGTGGATTCGGCGACACTCGGCGTAACGTCGTGTCCCGGCTCTGCCCAAGCAGCGAAGTAGAAGACCTGGCCCGTGCTTGGACGGTAGAGCGCTGGAGTGGCGCTACGGCTGCAATTCCAGTCGCCCAGGAGTAGCTGATCGTTTGCCGTCCCGAGGGCGAACCGATCCGGAGGCCGACCCCGCTCCAAGGACACGGTGGCCATCCCCGACGACCACGTAACCGGCACCCGACATCCATTGCCAGCGACGTCGGCCAGCACCGTCGCCGTCACGGTGGAAGGACTGGCCTGCTTCGGCGCTGGAGTTGTCGTTGCCCCGCACGCAGCGCCCGAGCGCTGAGCACCCTGGTGGTGCTCGAACGCCCAGCCGGCCAACAGCACGAGCGCTGCAGCCGTGACGCCGCCGGCACACACCATCGGCCCTCGCGAGCGAAGGACTGACCAAGGCGTTTCGCGCCGACTATCGGCAGCCGGGTGCCGGGCGCGAAGGGTTCGTAGTCCAGTTGACTGGCCAAAGTCCTCGGTCGCGCCCCGTCCAGTCGGGAGAACGCGTGTCGGCTTGCAGTGAAGGCGGCGGTGCCCCTCGATATGGGATCGGAGAGCATCACCCAACTCGCCGGCGGATGAAGGGCGTGCTTGCGGCCGACGAGACATCGACTGCTCGACCACGGCGGCGAGGACAGAAGGTACGGCCGGCGCGGCGTGCGTGAGCGGCTCCGCCCGGCCCCGGTCGGCAGCCCTGAGCGTGGCTACCGGATTGATGCCGTGATAGGGCAACCGCCCGGCGAAGACCTCGTAGCACACGACCCCCAACGAATAGATGTCGCTCGCCGCGTTCGGTGGAGCACCCTTGGCGACGGCCGGGTCGAGGTACTCGGCCGTCCCGACCACGGCTCCGTCCGACGGCAACGCCTCCGCCATCCAGCGCGATAGGCCGAAGTCCGACAGCAGCGGCTCGCCGTCGCCATCCATCAGGATGTTCGAGGGCTTCACGTCCGCATGCAAGATCGAGTGTGCGTGTGCAGCGCCGAGCGCGTCGGCAACCTTGGCCACCAAGGTGGCGCCTTCGTCGGGCGACAGGCGCACGCAGCGGCGCAACAGGTCGGCGAGAGATCCGCTATCGGCGTGCTGCATGACAATGACGAGCCCTTCGTCGTCGACGACCATGTCGACGACCTTGGCTATGTGCGGATGATCGATCTCGGCGAGCATCGCCGCCTCCGCTCGAAAGTCCTCGATCAGGTGCTCGTCGCCTGCCCAAAGCACCCGCTTGAGGGCAACAGCCTGGCGGCCAGCACGGGCCCGCGCCCGGTATACGGAGCCGACCGATCCGCGACCCAGCAATCCGTCCACCTCGTACTCACCCAGCCGAGCCACTGGCACAGAATAGCATGAAAGATGCTGACAGGCGACCAACCTCTCGCCCCTCCCCTGGCTGCCAGCGGGAGACGACGACGTACCGTCCGCACCGGACATCGCGGCGTCAGGGCGCCTGCGCCCATCCCCAGGTGAAGATGGTCCCCTCTCCTCTGACCCGGGCGGTCGACAGGCCCGACGACCGGAGGACGAGCTGGACCCGATCCACCGGTACCCGGCATCCGAGAAGCTCCGAAGGGTTGCGCCCGTAGGGCTCGTAGCGGATCCCGCTACGGTCAACCGCCGCCAGGAGCGCTCTCCGCATCCGCCAATGAAGCGGCCCAGGCTCACTGTTCCATTGGAACGCGACGACCCCGCCCGGTCGGAGCACACGTGCTGCCTCCCGGAGGTAGCTCTCTATCACGCCCACTTTGCGGATGTGCTGAAAGACCGTGTAGGACAGTACGAGGTCGACGCTGGCGTCGGCGACGGGCCAAAGACTGAACCCGTCCCCAGTCAGGTAGCTGATCCGCCGGTGGTGAACCAGCCCGCGGGCACGCGTGACCATGTCGGGCGAGACGTCGAGCCCAACTACCTCCTCGAAACGATCGGCCAGGGCCACGCAATTCCGACCCAGCCCAGGACCGATCTCGACTGCTCTCTCGAAGCGGCGAGGACGGACGGGCGCGCGATCGAGCGCGTCGCTCACAATGGTGCGGCCGGCCTCGAAGTACTGCGCAATATTGGGCTCGGCGTAGCTGCCGGTGGTCTCGAGATACCAGGTCGCGTTGCCCCAGGCAGGGTCGTCCCAGAACCGTCGCATCTTGGCGACAGATCGTCCCCCTTTGGGGGGAGAGGGACCGTCCGAGGCGCTCCGCAGCAGTGGGGGTAAGGACGGGACGATCGGCGCTACGACCCGTCTGTGAGACCCTCGGCTTTCCCCCAGGCGGATGGCGGCCATGCAGTACCTCCCAGCGGCGCGAACCACAGAACAAAGACAGAACAGAAGACCCTGTCCTAGGAGGAACGCCCGAGAGACAAAAACCTTGCGGGCGGGTGGCCGAGATTTTGGCTACCGGCTGGGGAAGCAGAGGAGACTTCCCCCCTTGGCGCTGGGACAATCCAGGAGCCCCCGACCCTTCGACCCTGCCAGCGACAATGACTCCGCGACCAACTGGACATTCGCGTTGACGCGCTGACCAATCAGCGGCCCCCTCAAAGAGGCGACCGGTGCCGGATGGCAGTGTCCCCATCACAGCGGCGCAGCGGCGGGGAGACCGGGTCCTCGTCATTGGACCGCCAGCGCTCGGAGAGATCGTCGAGCAGTCCGGTTTCCCGTTCCAGGCTGGAGGCGAGCCCCCAGAGGCAGAGGTGGCGCAGATCAGGGAACAGCTAACGGCCGCGCCGGCACAGCGAGCGTCCATACCCGGCAACCGGGAGCTGTTCGGTCGCCTCGCAACGGCGGCCATGCTGCCGACTGCAGAGCAGACGTGCGTCGAGTATGCGCCGGACCTCGTGCTGCGCGACCCATGTGAGTATGCGTCGGCAGTTGTAGCCCATCGACTCGGTATCCCGACCGCCCAGCTCGCCATCTCGCTGGCTGAAGGGGAGGCCAGTTCGATCGCCGGCGTCGCGCCGGCCCTCGAGGAACACCGACGCGGCCTGGTCGAGGAGCTTCGGGTCTCGCCGTACCTGACCCGACTCCCCGCCACGCTCGACCCCTCACCCTTCCCGACAACCGTCAGATTCGACGATGGCCTCCGGATCCGAGACCACGCCGCGGAGCTGCCGGACTGGTGGCGTGGGTCCCGAGCGCCGCTCGTCTACATGACGTTCGGGACCGTGCTCGGCCACATGTCGATGGCGCTCCTACATCGACCAGACCCGAGTACTCGACGACGCCAGTCTGGTGGTCGCCCACGGGGGCTCGGGGACCGTGTTCGGCGCCCTCGCCGCCAGCGTCCCTCTGGTAATCGTGCCGCTCTTCGCCGACCAGTTCGAGAACGGTCGACGGATCGCCAGGCCGGCGCCGGTGTGCTCGTTGAAGCCTCCCGCCAGCTCGCAGAGGAGGACGCGCCTCGCATCGCCGAGGCGATCACTACTGCCCTGGCGAGGCCGACCTACCGGCACAGGCCAGCCGCCTCGCAGCCGAGATCGCGGCGACACCATCAGTCGACGAGGTCCTCCCCGCCCTGCTCGCTGACATCATCAGCATCACCCGATGACGGTGGTCGCGCCCTCAGCACAGCGACCGGTGCTGGACCACGGTGCCCTGGTCGCCAGCGGCCGTAGCTGTGGCTCTGGCCCGTACCGTCGTGGCGTGGGGCACGCCGGGGATGGCCCGGCCGAAGATCGCCTCGACGTGGCCGGTGAGCGACACGCAGACCTGCCGCCCCGCGACCCTGACGTCGACGGGGCCGTCGATCAAGACCCCCGACCGATCCTGGTCAGTGACGGAGGCGTCGGCCACACGTTGAGCGATCGAGGGATCCAGTGCGACCTGTCCGGAACGGTAGAAGCTGGGGTCGGACAGGGCGCTGGCGGCGTCGTTGGCGGCCGCCGCGGCGGCATCGCCGAGCTGGCGCTGACCGAGGAAGACCGTCGCCGAGTCGACCGCGATGGCAGCGAGCACGACGAGCACCAGGACGAGAGTGGGCACGAGGATCAAGAC
>DASXCO010000087.1 GCA_036491125.1 Acidimicrobiales bacterium
GCCTCAGGCCTTCTCGACGAAGATGCACTCGCCGGGGCACTCCTCGGCCGCCTCGACGACGGCATCCTCGAGGTCGGTCGGCACAGCGGCCATGCCCTCGGCGCCACCAGGCTCGTTCAGGACCTTGTCGTCCTCTTTGACGTAGGCCAAGCCATCGTCCAACAGGGTGAACACCGCCGGCGCGATCTCCTCACAGAGACCGTCGCCGGTGCAGAGATCCTGGTCGATCCAGACCTTCATCAGCATGCCTCTCAGGACGTCGCGGTCAATTTCTGAACCTAACGATCCAGACCGGCAGTGTCAATTTCCACGGTTAGGACGGGGGAAATTTTGCCGGGGGCTCCAGGACCGGGGGACAAAGCCCAGGCCCAGGGTATAGCGGCCGAGGGTGCGCGTCTGTCCGCATGACACCGGTGTATGTTCGCTTTGTGAGGTGAGAGGAGGTGGTTCCGACGGCAGACTCCGAGTCCCAGCGTCGGCTCGCCGCCTACGAGCGAGACATGAGCCAGCTCCGGGAGCAGGCGACCGTGCTCGAGGACGAGATCGTCACGCTCCGCCGCCGGCTCCAGGACGCGCCCAAGCGGGTGCGGACCCTCGAGGAGAAGCTGCTCGAGACCAAGGGCCAGCTCGCGCAGGCCGTGTCCCAGAACGAGAAGCTGACATTCACGCTCCAGCAGGCCAGGGAGCACATCGCCACCCTGCGCGAAGAGGTCGAGAAGCTCACCCAGCCGCCGTCGGCCTACGGCACCTTCCTGGCCCGCAACGAGGACGGCACGGTGGACGTCTTCTCGGGCGGGCGCAAGGTCCGGGTCTCCCTCCACCCCGAGCTGGTGGCCGAGGACCTCAAGCGGGGTGACGAGGTCGTCCTCAACGAGTCGTTGAACGTGGTGCTGGCCCGCGGAGCCGAGCTGTCGGGCGAGGTCGTCACCATCAAGGAGCTGCTGGAGGACGGCCATCGGGTCGTGGTGCTCGGGCGGGCCGACGAGGAACGGGTCGCCGATCGGGCCGAGACCTTGATGGACGTGCAGCTCCGGGCGGGGGACTCGGTCCTGCTGGACCCGCGCACCGACCTGGTCCTCGAGCGGCTTCCGCGGCCCGAGGTCGAAGAGCTGGTTCTCGAAGAGGTGCCCGACATCTCCTACGCCGACGTCGGGGGCCTCGACGACCAGATCGAGTCCATCACCGACGCCGTCGAGCTGCCGTTCCTGCACCGGGAGCTGTTCGTCAAGCACCGGTTGCCGGCGCCCAAGGGCGTGCTCCTGTACGGGCCGCCCGGCTGCGGCAAGACGCTCATCGCCAAGGCGGTCGCCAACTCCCTGGCCAAGAAGGTCGCCGAGCAATCGGGGGACCGCCAGGCCAGGAGCTACTTCCTGAACATCAAGGGCCCGGAGCTGCTCAACAAGTACGTGGGCGAGACCGAACGCCAGATCCGCCTGGTCTTCCAGCGAGCGAGGGAGAAGTCCGAGGAAGGGGTGCCGGTCATCGTCTTCTTCGACGAGATGGACTCCCTGTTTCGCACCCGTGGCTCGGGGATCAGCTCTGACATGGAGTCGACCGTCGTTCCCCAGCTCCTGGCCGAGATCGACGGCGTGGAGGCCCTGCGCAACGTCATCGTGATCGGGGCCTCGAACCGCGAGGACCTCATCGACCCCGCCATCCTGCGTCCCGGCCGGCTCGACGTGAAGATCAAGATCGAGCGGCCCGACGAGGAGGCGGCCGCCCAGATCTTCTCCCGGTACCTGCAGTCCGACCTGCCCCTCGACGCCGAGGAGGTCACCTCGCTCGGTGGGGGTGACCGTGACAAGGCGGTGCGGCGAATGGTCGAGACCACGGTGGCAGCGATGTACCAGGCGGACGAGCTCAACCGCTTCCTGGAGGTCACGTACCAGAACGGGGACAAGGAGATCCTCTACTTCAAGGACTTCGCCTCCGGCGCCATGATCGAGAACATCGTCCGTCGGGCCAAGAAGCTGGCCATCAAGCGGACCATCGCCCAGCAGGGCGAGGGCATTCGCACCGACGATCTGCTCGACTCGATCAGGCAGGAGTACAAGGAGCACGAGGACCTGCCCAACACCACCAACCCCGATGACTGGGCCAAGATCTCGGGCAAGAAGGGCGAGCGGATCGTGTACGTTCGTACCCTCCTGGCCGAGGGCAAGGAGGCGACCGGTGGACGCTCCATCGAGCGCGTGGGGACCGGCCAGTACCTCTGACAGCCGGCGCGGGCAGGACGACCGTCGTCGGACCGCGCCATCGACGTCCCCACCGGGGTAGGGTCCATTCGTGGCCATCCCCAAGGTGTGCGGCATCGAGACGGAGTACGGCATCCAGTCCGTCGGGCCCGGCGACGCCAATCCGATCGCCGCCTCCTCGGTGCTCATCAACGCCTATGTGGCCGAGCTCCAGCGCCGGGTGGGCTGGGACTTCGAAGACGAGAGCCCAGGCAACGACGCCCGCGGCTTCGCCCGTGAGGACGCACCTGAGGTGGAGACCCACCTGGTCAACGCGGTACTGACCAACGGGGCCCGGTACTACGTGGACCATGCCCATCCGGAGTTCTCGACCCCGGAGTGCTCGACCGCGATGGAGCTGCTGCGGTACGACAAGGCAGGAGAGCGGATCCTCACCCGCTCGATGGAGGCGGCTGACCGACTTCTCCCGAAGGGCGAGGAGATCGTCGTCTACAAGAACAACTCGGACCACAAGGGCAACTCCTACGGCACCCACGAGAACTACCTGATGAACAGGGCCGTGCCCTTCGCCAGGATCGTCCAGCACGTCGTGCCCCATTTCGTGTCCCGCCAGATCTACACCGGCGCGGGCAAGGTGGGCACCGAATCGGCAGCGGGCGGATCGGCCGACGTCACCTTCCAGCTCTCCCAGCGGGCCGACTTCTTCGAGGAGGAGGTCGGCCTCGAGACGACGCTCAAGCGGCCCATCGTCAACACCAGGGACGAGCCCCACGCCGACGCCCAGAAGTACCGGCGCCTCCACGTGATCGTGGGCGACGCCAACCTGGCCGAGGTGGCCACCTTTCTGAAGGTCGGTGTGACGGCGATCGTGCTGGCCATGATCGAGGACGACTGGTACGGCGACCGTGACCTGTCACTGGCGACGCCTGTTCGGGCCATCCGCCAGGTCTCCCACGACCTGTCACTATCGGAGCCCTTGGAGCTGACCGAGGGCGGCACCACCACGGCGCTCGGGATCCAGTGGGAGCTGCTCGAGCTGGCCCGCAAGTACGCCGATGACCGCGGCCTCGACTGCGTCGGCGACGACGAAGCTGGAGAGGAGGTGCTGCGGCGGTGGGAGGCGACCCTTCACGCCCTCGAAACCGACCCCGCCAGCCTGTCCGGCCAGCTCGACTGGGTGGCGAAGCGCCAGGTCATCGAGGGGTACCGCGAGCGCCACGGGCTGGCGTGGTCCGACCACCGCCTGACGGCCATCGACCTGCAGTACCACGACCTGCGTCCCGGGCGGTCGCTCTTCGCCAAGATGCCGATGGAACGGCTCGTCGACGAAGCGGACGTCCTCGAGGCCGTCACCGAGCCGCCCCGGGACACGAGGGCCTACTTTCGGGGCCGGTGCCTCCAGCGGTGGGCGTCCTCGGTCGCCGCCGCCAACTGGGATTCCTTGGTGTTCGACCTCGGATCTGATCCGCTGCGGCGGGTCCCGATGATGGAACCCCTGCGGGGAACTGCCGCGCATGTCGATAACTTGTTGGCGGGATGTTCGAGCCCGGCTGAGCTGTTAGAGCAGTTGGGTTCCTAGGAGAGTGGACGATGGCAGAACGTGAGCTGAAGAAGCGGCCCCAGACCACACGCGACGAGGAAGTCGTCGAGGAGGCCGCGCCCACGTCGGACAAGGGCGAGAAGCTGAAGGCCGAGCTGGATGATCTCCTCGACGAGATCGACGAGGTGCTCGAGGACAACGCCGAGGAGTTCGTCCGTAACTACGTGCAGAAGGGCGGCGAGTAGCGGCACGGCCCGGCCACGGCCGGGGGGCGGGCCCGGGCGGGACAGGGCCCCATCGGCTTGGCGGAGCCTGGGGATCGAGCTGAGCCCGGGTGTGTCGAAGTTGCTCGTAGCTCAGCCTCGCGGGCATGGCTGAGCCGGTAGGGTGCGCTGCGATGAGCTTGCCCATGTTTCCCCCGGCCGACGACCCGGGGCCGAGCTTCACCGATCTACTTCGTCGTAGCGGCCCGGCCCAGCCCTCCGCGCCGATGTACCGGCCTGCCCCGGACGTCGGAAGCCCGGCCGTCACAGGACCCGACATCCGCCACGGGACGACCGTGGCTGCCCTGCGCTACGCCGACGGCGTGGTGATGGCCGGCGATCGTCGGGCGACGGAGGGCTACGCGATCGCACACAGGGCCATCGAGAAGGTCTTCCCGGCGGACCGTCACTCGGCAGTGGCCTTCGCCGGGGCGGCGGGGCCGGGCATCGAGATGGTCAAGCTCTTCCAGACCCAGCTCGAGCACTACGAGAAGGTCGAGGGACTGGCCCTGAGCCTCGAGGGCAAGGCCAATCAGCTGGGCCAGATGATCAGGGGCAACCTCCCTGCGGCCCTCCAGGGGCTGGCAGTCCTTCCCTTGTTCGCCGGCTACGACCTCCGGCGGCGGATCGGCCGCATCTTCAACTACGACCTGACGGGCGGTCGGTACGAGGAGGCCGACTACCACGCCACCGGATCGGGCGGTCGGGACGCCCGCACGACCATCAAGCTGGGCTATCGAGAGCGGATGGCGCGCGACGAGGCGATCGAGCTCGCCATCCTCGGACTGTACGAGGCGGCCGACGAGGACATCGCCACGGGCGGGCCCGACGTGGTCCGCGGCATCTACCCGATGGTCGCCACCGTCAGCGCCAACGGGTTCGAGCTCGCCGGCGAGTCGGAGGTGGCCGAGCGCTTCGGGGCGCTCATCGAGCGCAAGCGGGCGGAGGGCCAGCGACCATGACCATGCCCTTCTACGTGGCCCCCGAGCAGGTCATGAAGGACCGTGCCGACTACGCCCGCAAGGGGATCGCCCGGGGTCGGGCGCTCGTCGCCTCGGTCTTCGCCGACGGGATCCTGGTGACCGCCGAGAACCCCTCTCGCTCCCTTCACAAGGTCAACGAGATCTACGACCGCATCGCCTTCGCCGGTGTCGGTCGGTACAACGAGTTCGACCAGCTCCGGGTGGCGGGTGTGCGCCATGCCGATACCAAGGGCTTCGCCTACAGCCGCGAGGACGTCGACGCCCGCTCGCTGGCGAACCTCTACGCGCAGTACCTCGGCCAGGTCTTCACCCATGAGATGAAGCCACTCGAGGTGGAGATCCTCGTCGCGGAACTGCAC
>DASXCO010000088.1 GCA_036491125.1 Acidimicrobiales bacterium
GGCGTTGACGGGGGCCCCTCCAGATGACGAAAGGTCGGGAGATGATCGATACATTCCCCGAGCGAACACCCTCCGATGCCGACCGTGGCGCGCTCGACGCCTACTCCGAGGTCGTCACCCGCGTTGCGGCAGAGCTCACGCCACGGGTCGCCGCCGTCCAGATGTCCCGCCAGCGCCGTGACGGTCGTGTCGAGGCCAGCGGAGGTTCGGCTGTGGTCTTCACCGACGACGGCTTCCTGCTGACTAACGCGCACGTCGTGGGAGGCAACAGCTCCGGCACCGCGGCCTTCGGCGATGGGACGACGTCGTCGTTCCATGTGGTCGGCGTCGACCCGTTCTCAGATCTCGCTGTCATCCGCGCCGACGGTTCGACCCCGACTCCGGCCAAGCTCGGAAACGCCTCTGACCTGCGCGTCGGACAGCTCGTCGTCGCGGTCGGCAACCCGCTGGGTCTTGCGGGCAGCGTCACCGCCGGAGTGATCAGCGCCCTTGGACGTTCCTTGCCCACCCAGTCCGGCGGCACCGTGCGCATCATCGACGATGTCATCCAGACCGATGCCGCCCTCAACCCCGGGAACTCCGGGGGCGCGCTCGCCATTTCGTCGGGCGAGGTTATCGGCATCAACACCGCGGTCGCTGGAATCGGGCTCGGGCTTGCCGTCCCCATCAACGACACCATGCAGCGGATCATCATGTCGCTCCTCGCTGACGGCCGGGTCCGACGCGCCTACCTCGGCCTCGGCGGCACACCGACGTTGCTCCCGCCGGCATTGGCGGAGCGCACACAACAGCCGACCGGGTTCCGGATCACTGAGCTTGTTCCCGGCGGACCGGCCGCCCGCGCCGGCATTCGCGAAGGAGACCTCCTGCTCACGGCCGGGGGCCAGCCGATCACGAATGCCCAGGCCTTGCAGGGTCTCATGCTCGCCGACGCGATCGGGCGGCAGCTAGCTATCACCGTCATCCGCAACGGCGCCCTCGTTGACGTCCTCGCCACCCCAGTCGAGCTCGTCTCCGAGCCTGCGAGACCGTGACGCGCACCGAGTGGGAGCACTGAGGAGGCCGGTGGCATCGCGAGCGAACTGCGCGCTCTGCGTCCCGTTAACATCTCGATCCCGAGGGGTACACACCGGTGACCACCAGCCAACACATCAAGATCACCACTCGGTTCGGCGACAAGTCGACCGCCGATGAGGTCAGCGAGGGTGTGGACCTCACCGGCCTGCGGGCCATCGTGACCGGCGGCGCTTCAGGTATCGGATTTGAGACGACACGAACTCTCGCTCGCCTGGGCGCAGAGGTAACCGTCGCGGTTCGCAACGTTGCCGCAGCCGAAGAGACGATCGCTGAGCTGCGCTCCGCTACCGATCGCGCCATCCACGTCGCTCCTCTAGAGCTAACCGACGCGGCCTCCATAGCCGCGTTCGCCGACGCGTGGGACGGTCCGTTGCATCTGCTGGTCAACAATGCGGGAGTCATGGCCATTCAAGAACGGACACTGTCTCCCGATGGCTGGGAGGCCCAGCTCGCCACCAACTATCTCGGCCACTTCCGTCTCACATTTCGCCTCCACGAGGCCTTGGCTAGGGCCCAGGGAGCGCGGATCGTTGCTCTGAGCTCCACTGCGCACCTGTTCAGCCCTGTCGTCTTCGACGACATGGACTTCCGATTCCGCCCTTACGATCCCATACAGGCGTACGCGCAGTCCAAGACTGCTGTGAACTTGTTCGCCCTGGAAGCGACCCGACGGTGGGTCGGTGATGGGATCACGGTCAACGCAGTCAACCCTGGGGCGATCGCGACCCCGCTCCAACGACACATCGGCGGCAGGCTGGCCACACCTGTCGAGATGCGGAAGAGTCCCCAGCAGGGTGCCTCTACCACCCTGCTGGTTGCTACATCCCCTGCTCTCGATGGCCTCGGGGGCCGGTACTTCTCCGACAACCAAGAAGCGACAGTGGTCGACTTCAGGCCCACCAACCTGGCCGACCTCGCTGCCTCCGTCGCCAAGTACTCCCTCGACGCCGACAACGCCGAGCGGCTGTGGAACAACAGTCTTCCGATGATCATCTGAGACCGCGTCCAAAACCAACCTGCCTCGGGCGAACGACTCAGGTGCTGCGCTTGTCGTGGGACGCCCGGAATACCTTCGGGCCCGCTGCGACGGACGTACCTACTTCTGTGACCGAAAGAACACGGAGAGACGGCTTCCATGGCATGGCGCGGCCAACGGAACCAACTCGGGGGATGGTCTCGCCCGCTCTGCGGTCACTGGCTCGGTGACGGCACCTCGCCCGGCTTGGGCCGGCAGGACCGCTGGGACCGGCTTCGGTTCCGGAGACGGCTGTTCTGGCCGACCCCGTAGCAACAGCCCAGCCGTGACCGCCGCAGCCAGCAGCAACACCGCGCCGACGACGAATCCCCACACCCAGGAGCTGGTGGTGGCGGCGGCCAAGGTCGCCGGAGTCGGATGGCGGGGACGCACGGCGGAGAAGCGGGCGGCTGCTACGGCGGTAAGGAGGCCGATGCCGAGCGATCCACCGACCTGTTGGCTGGCGTTGAGCAATGCGGAGGCAACACCGGTGTCCTCGCGGGGGACGCCGGCCACCGCCAACGACGTCATGCTCACGAAGGCGGCCCCGTTGCCGCCACCGATCAGGAGGAGGGACGGCAGGATGTCGAGATACCCGGTGGTGGGTGAGATCCGCACCAAGAGGGCAAGTCCGGTCGCGGCCATGAGGAAGCCGGTGACCAGGATGCGACGGGCCCCCACCCGAGCGAGGATCCTCGAGCCGATCGTGGCGCTGGAGATGCTCGTGGCGGTGACGGCCAGGTAGCCGAGCCCGGTCCTCACCGCCGAGTAGTGCAGCACCTGTTGCATGTACAGCGTGAGGAAGAAGAACATGGCGAAGACCCCTGCTCCGACGAGCAGCATGCCGACGTCTGCGCCGACAAGGGTCCGGCTCCGAAACAGGCGCGGCGGCACAAGGGGGTGACTGCCCCGGATCTGGAGGACCACGAAGATCCCGAGGAGGACGGCGGCGGCCACGAAGACGCCGATGGTGGTCGCCGACCCCCAACCCCACTCGTTGGCCCTGACCAGCCCGAAGACCAAGGCGGCGAGGCCGCCGGTGACCGACACGGCGCCAGCGACGTCGAAACCTCGGGCCACGGGGTCACGGATCTCGCCGATCAGGTACAGCGTGGCGAGGGCGGCGAAAGCGCCGATGGGCACGTTGACGAAGAACACCCACCGCCAGCTCAGCCAGCTCACGAGCGCGCCACCGGCCACCAGGCCGATGGCTGCTCCTGTGCTGGCGATGGCGCCCCACACTCCGAACGCCCGGTTGCGCTCGTCACCCTCGGTGAAGATGACCGTGACCAAACTGAGGGCGGCGGGGGCCATGAACGCGGCTCCCATGCCCTGGACCGCCCGGGCCGCGATCAGCACAACCGGCGAGGTCGCCAGGCCACACACCAGGCTCGCTGCCACGAACCCCACCACGCCCGAGACGAAGACCAGGCGTCGGCCGAAACGATCGGCCACCCTACCTCCGAGGAGCAGAAATCCGCCGAAGGCCAAGACGTAGGCGGTGACCACCCACTGGAGGTTGGCTGTCGAGGAGAAGTGCAGGGCCCGCTGGATCGACGGGAGGGCGACGTACACCACGGTGGTATCGAGCACCACCATCAGATCGGCCAGGGCCAGGACGATGAGCGCCGCCCGCTTGTTCGAGGTCAATCCGGCGGGCGCCAGCCTCGCTGTCACCTCCATTAGAGCGTCCTTACGTCAGCGGGAGGCCTTGACATCAGCCAGGCTCAGCCCGAGTACGCCCGCTTGACATCGGCGATGTCAGATGCACTTGTCGTGACATCCTTCGTTCGTTGCTCGGCCGGTCCAGGTCGGGGCCTGCGGCCAAATGGTCAGGTTCCCGTCATCCTGTGCAGTTAGCAGGCCCGATGGCATCCACGAAATCCGTAGTCGGTGGTCGAACCGCTTGAGGTGAGTCCCGAGATCTAGGCCATCTCGTCTAGCAGGCTATCGACTATGGATTTCCCGGATGCGATGGCGACGCGCCACCGAGAGAATGGTGTCAACCAAAGGAGCCCCATGTCTGATGTAGCGACCCAGATTCCCCCTGGTTACCTAGCCGGTACGTGGGACATCGATCCCGTCCACTCGGAAGTGTCCTTTTCCGTCCGTCACATGATGGTGAGCAAGGTCCGCGGCCGCTTCGGGTCGTTCGA
>DASXCO010000089.1 GCA_036491125.1 Acidimicrobiales bacterium
ACGGCGTGGTCGTGGGCGGCAAGGACCCCGCCGGCGACGCCGGCCACGAAGCCGGACACGGCGAAGCCCATGAGCTGACTACTCACGCGGCCGATCCCGAACGAGCGGGCGGCCCGGTCGTTGTCCCGCATGGCGATGAGCACCCGTCCGGTACGCGTGTGGCGGAGCACCACCACGGCGAGCACCAGCAGAACCAGCACCGCGAGGCTGAAGTAGAAGTAGGCCAGCTCGCCGTTCAGGTCGAACCGGCCGAACAACACGGGCCGCTCGGGCCGATGGGTGGGCAGCAGGTACGGGAAGAACCGGGCGTTGAGGAAGAAGGACCCCACCGCCACGGCGAAGCCCAGGCTCGTGACGGCGAACAGGAAGCCTTTGATCCGGAACGCCGCCGCGCCCAGCACCATCGACACGACCGCGCCGGCACAGCCACCGAGGACCAGGGCCAGGAGGAAGTCCCAGTGCGCGTCGGCGCTGAGCCGGGCGGCCACGGCCGCCCCTATGGCGACCAGACCGAACTGACCGAGGCTGATGTGGCCGCTCCAGCCGGTGACCACGACCAGCGACACCGCCACCATGGCGTACACGAGCACGTCGGAAGCGAGGAACACCCGGCTCGGGGTCAGGACTGCGGGCACGGCCACCGCGACCGCGGCCACCGCCGCCCAGACGGCGAGCTGACCCCACCGCACCGCCGGCAGCCGGCGCTGCCAGCCGGCCAGCGGGCGCACATTCTCGATCGCCTCCCAGCTGGTCGCCTGTGTGTCGTCCGGCCGCTCCCGCCGGCGGCGCTGCAGCAGCAGGGCCACGATGATGAACGCCACGAAGACCACGTCGGAGACGGTCGAGCCGCCGTAGGCGTAGTACAGACCCTGCTCGATGGCGCCCACCGCCAGTCCTGCCACGATGGCGACGCGGATGTCCTCGAACCGGGCCAGCACAGCGACGGTCAACGCCCGCAAGAGGAGCGTCGGGCCCTGCAGCGTGCTGCCGGAGACGATGCCCACCACCGGTGATCGCAACACCGTGGCCAGCCCGGCGAGGAGCGCGGCGAGGACCCAGGCCAGCGTGGCGAGGCGGCGGACGGGGATGCCGAGCAGCGACGCCCGCTCGGTGTTCTCGGCCGACGCCCGAGTGGCGACGCCCAGGTCGGTTCGACGAAGGAACGCGCCGAGGGCCACCGCCACGATGGGCACGGCGGCGACCAGCAGCACGGCATTGCCGTCGAACACCACACCGGTCACCCGGAAGTGCAGGTCCGAGAGCGGCGTCCGCAGCCCGGCCGACTCGGGTCGGCTGGAGAACGCCTGCGCCACGGCGTACTCACCGAAGGCCAGGAGCTGGGCCATGCCGATGGTTGCCACGCTCAGCACGAGTCGGGACGAGTTGAAGAAGCGCCGTGCGAGGCCCAGCTCCAGGACCAGGCCGGCCGCACCGGCGGTGGCGACCCCCAGAACCAGTGCCGCGGCCCACGGCCAACCCGACGCCCGGATCAGGTTCTCGAACAGCACGGCGCCGAAAACCCCGATCTCGGCCAGGGCGAAGTTGATGATCCGGTTGGCCCGGTAGACGAGGATCAGCCCGATGGCGATCAGGCTGTAGGTCGAGCCCGTGACCACTCCGTAGAGCAGGATCCCGTAGGGGACCTGTCGAGGGAGCAGGAAGTGGAAGACTGCCGCCAGGACGACGGCGCCGCCCACGGTCCCCACCCCCGCTCGGACGGTGGGGTGGTCAAGAACGGCTGGTGGCCCCCAGGTCACCCCCGGATGGCCGGTGCGTGACATGCGCTGGTCACCGTATCGGACCGGCGCCGGTAGGGTGACCTGGTGATTCGCTCCAACATCTCCGGGTTCCCCCGGATCGGGGACCACCGCGAGCTCAAGGTGGCCACCGAGCGGTACTGGAACCGCGAGGTGAGCGACGAGGACCTGCGCCAGGTGGCCCAGGACATCCGGAGGCGAAACTGGGTCTTCATGCGGGATGTTGGCGTCGACCTGGTTCCCTCGAACGACTTCTCGCTCTACGACCAGGTGCTCGACACCATCGCCCTCATCGGCGCCGTCCCGCCGCGCTTCGGGCGCACCTCGGGCCCGGTGGACCTCGACACCTACTTCGCCATGGCTCGTGGCCGGCAGTCGGAGGGCGTCGACGCCATCGCCATGGAGATGACGAAATGGTTCGACTCCAACTACCACTACATCGTCCCCGAGCTGTCCACCGACACCGAGATGGGACTGTCGAGCAGCAAGCCGTTCGACGAGCACGCCGAGGCCGCCGCCCTCGGTATCGACACGGTGCCCGTGCTCGTCGGGCCGCTGACCCTTGCGGTGCTGGCCCGATCGGCGGGCGGTGGTGAGGTCGACCGGCCGGGCCTGGCCGACCGGTTGGTCGATGTGTACGGACAGGTGCTCGCTCGCCTCGGCGCCCAGGGCGCGCAGTGGGTGCAGCTCGACGAACCGGTGCTCATCGGCGATCGGACAGCGGACGAGCTGGAGGCGTTGCGGCGCGCCTACCGCCGGCTGGCAGACGTGAGTGGGCGACCGGGCATCGCCATCAAGACCTATTTCGGCGACGTCGGGGCGGCGTACCCGGTGCTGTGTGAGCTCCCCGTCGAGGGCATCGGCCTCGACTTCGTCCGGGGAGCGGGCAACGCCGAGCTCATCAGCGAGCATCGTGGCCTCGACGGCAAGACGCTGTTCGCCGGCGTCGTCGACGGCCGCGGCGTGTGGATCAACGACCTGGGTGCCAGCATCGACCTCCTGCACCGACTTCGGGACGCGTCCGCTGATCTCGTCGTGTCGACGTCGTGCTCGCTCCAGCACGTCCCCGTCGACCTCGACGCTGAGACCGGGCTCGACGCGGAGATTCGCTCGTGGCTCGCCTTCGCCCGGCAGAAGGTACGCGAGGTGGTCGTCCTGGCCCGCGCCCTCGAGCACGGGGTCGGCGGGATCGCCACCGAGCTGGCCGTCAACGAGGACGCGCTGCGTAGCCGGCGAACGTCACCTCGGACCGCCGACGCGGGAGTCCGGGAGCGGCTGGCGTCGCTGACGGGCAACGAGCGGCGCGCCGGTGACTACCCGAGTCGTCATGAGCTTCAGCGGCGCATCCTCGCGCTTCCGCCGTTCCCCACGACGACGATCGGGTCGTTTCCCCAGACCCGCGAAGTCCGCCGCGCCCGCGCCGCTCACCGCCGAGGCGCGCTGAGCGACGAGGCCTACGAAGGACAGATGCAGAACGCCATCGAGGGAGTCATCCGGTTCCAGGAGCAGGCGGGGCTGGACGTGCTCGTGCATGGCGAGCCGGAACGCAACGACATGGTGCAGTACTTCGCCGAGCAGCTGGACGGCTACGTCTCGACGGAGAACGGGTGGGTCCAGTCCTACGGGAGCCGGTACGTGCGACCGCCCCTCCTCTACGGCGACGTCAAGCGATCGGCTCCCATGACCCTCGGGTGGACCACCTACGCCCAGTCGCTGACGGACCGGCCCGTCAAGGGGATGCTCACCGGACCGGTCACGATGCTGCTGTGGTCGTTCGTGCGCGACGACCAGCCCTTGGCGCAGACCTGTCGGCAGCTGGCCCTGGCGGTTGCGGACGAGATCGCCGACCTCCAGGACGCGGGCGTCAGGGTGATCCAGGTCGACGAGGCGGCGCTTCGCGAAGGGCTCCCGGCGCGGCGGGAGGCCTGGTCGGAGTACCTGGCGTGGGCCGTCGAGTGCTTTCGCCTGGCCACCTCGGGAGTGCGGGACGACACGCTGCTCCAGACCCACGTCTGCTATTCGGAGTTCGGCGACATCGTGGAGGCCATCGACGACCTGGACGCCGACGTCGCCCTGCTGTGGTGCGCCCGGGCGGGGATGCGGCTGCTCGACGACCTCCGCGGTCACGGCTACGCCCGGGAGGTGGGCCCCGGCGTGTGGGACATCCACTCGCCGCGCGTGCCGTCGGCGGGCGAGATGGCCGACGAGATCCGAGGAGCCGTACAGCGACTCGGGCCCGAGAGGCTGTGGGTGAACCCGGACTGCGGCCTGAAGACCAGGGGGTGGGACGAGACCCGGGCCAGCCTCCACAACATGGTGGAGGCCGCCCAGACGCTCCGCGAGGAGGCGGGCCAGGCCTACGAGGTCGGCGAGCCGAGCGCCACCGCGCCGGGCTGATCGACCGGGGTACTCAGGGCGGTGCGCAGCCAACGCCGGTTGGCTCCGGCGACAGTGAGCGCTCGGGCCACGGCGTCGGCAACTCGCGCCACGCGGCGGGCTCCACCGGGCGCCGCCCCGTCGAGCAGGTCGTTCCAGTAGACGCCCCATCCTCCACCGATGGTGCGGGCGACGAGCGGAGTGGTGAGGAGACGGCCGACCAGTGAGACCATCCTGGGGCTGGACACGAGGGCGGCGTGGACTCCCGCGGTGGCCCCCTGGTAGGGGAGATGGGTCCGACGGAGATGGGCTACGTACCGGGAGGCGGCCTCGGCGGGGTGCTCGACGACGGCCGTGGCGGCGGCCCGCCCGCTGTCCATGGCCTGGGCGATCCCTTCGCCCTGGAGGGGATTGACGAGGCCGGCGGCATCGCCGACGAGCAGCACGTTGCCGCGGGCAGGAATGGTGCCGACCATTCCCATCTTGAGCCAGCCACCCAGCCGTCCGCTCTTTGGCGCCGGGCTCGCGGCTCCGACGAGTCCGAGGGCTCGCAGGTGGTCGAGGAAGGCGTCGAGCTGGCGGGCGGCTCGGGCGCCGGCGCGGCGGTCGCTCCCGGTCCCGAGCCCCAGCCCGGCGTTGGCCCGGCCGTCGGCTCCGGGGAAGATCCAGCCGTAACCAGGAAAGGCGCGCCCGGGTGTGGGATCCCAGAAGGCGATGTAGGGCAGGTCGACCGACTCCTCCACGTAGGCCCGCATGGCGAAGCCCCACAGCACCCGCTCGTGGTCGACGAGCCCCGCCGACTCGGCCACGCGGCTGGCAGCGCCGTCGGCGCCGATGACGACGTCGGCCTCGACGGTGCCGCCCTCGTCGAGTGTGATGACAGCCGGTCCCGAGGGGCCCGAGCTGACGGCACCGGCGCGGGCCGTGACCTCCTCGGCGCCGGCGTCCAGGGCCGCCTGGCGCAGCCGGGCGTCCAGAATCCTCCTGGGAACCGCCCAGGCCTCGCCGGGATAGGCCAGCCCGGGACGGGCCGGCAGCAGGGCGCGTCCGCCGGTGGGCCCGACGACGACCATGTCTCCCATCGGCGACGAATCCGGGCTCTCGAGGCCGAGCTCCACGAGGAGCTGCACGCCACGAGGCCCGACGAGGTCGCCGCAGGCCTTGTCCCGTGGGAAGCCGGCCTTGTCGATGAGGGCGACGCTCGCACCGGCGCGGGCGAGGGTGAGGGCGGCGATGCTTCCGGCCGGGCCGGAGCCGACGACCGCCGAGTCGAATCGCGAACCTCGCACCCACCTGTCTTAGCCGCTTCTCCGGTCATCGTGGGACCGAAGTAGGGTGAGCCAGCCGTGCCGGGGAGGTGTCCGATGCTGGTGCGATCCCGTACCGAGCCCAACCGCTTCGCTCGCGAGCTCTTCAATGGGCTGCCCGGGCGCTACGACGCGCTGGCCGAGCTCTTGTCGTTCGGTCAGAACCGGCGGTGGCGGGCGGCCATGGTGGACCGAGTGGCCAACGGCGCTGGCGCGGTCCACCGGGGTGAGACCGTGCTGGACGTGGCGACGGGTACCGCCGGCGTCGCCCTCATGCTCGAGGAGCGCACTGGGGCGGGGGTCGTGGGCATCGACCTGACCGAGGCCATGCTGCGACGGGGGCGGGAGAACGTCTCCCGCCGGGGCCGGTCGGCGCACATTGCGCTGCTGTTGGGACAGGGCGAGCGGCTGCCGTTCGCCGACGCCAGCTTCGCCGGACTCACGTTCACGTACCTCCTTCGCTACGTCGCCGATCCCGCGGCCGCGGTGGCCGAGCTGGCCCGGGTCGTGCGCCCGGGGGGCGTGGTGGCCTCGCTGGAGTTCCACGTGCCCTCTCGAGCGCCGTGGCGGTCGCTGTGGTGGCTGTACACGCGGCTCGTTCTTCCCGTAGGGGGCGGCGCTCTGGGAGGGCGGGAATGGTTCGAAGTCGGCCGCTTCCTGGGTCCGAGCATCAGCCGGCACTACGAGCGCTACCCCGACGAGTGGACGCTCGACGCCTGGCGGCGGGCGGGGCTGGTGGACGTCGGCCTGCGAACCATGAGCCTGGGGGGCGGCGTGGTCATGTGGGGCAGGAAGGCCGGCCGGGCTGGTGACTGACGAGGCCCAGGGCGACGAGGCCCAGGGCGACGAGGTCGAGAGGGCGGCGTTCTACGCCGCGGGCGGCGGCGGCTGGCGGGACTGGTGGACGGTCCTCCACCCTCCGTACACGGCCTGGCACCTGAGTTACGTGGTGATCGGGGCCTGCCTGGCGCCGCACGTGGGTGTGGGGCGACTAGTGGCGACGCTTCTCGCCTTCTTCCTCGCTGTCGGCGTCGGCGCCCACGCCCTGGACGAGCTGAACGGGCGGCCGCTGCGTACCCACCTGCCCGCCGCTGCGCTCCTCACCGCCGGCGTCGCGGGGCTGGTCGGGGCGGTGGCGCTGGGGGTGGTAGGGGTCATCGACGTCGGGGTGGGGCTGGTGCCGTTCATCGTCGTCGGAGCCCTGCTGGTGGTCGGCTACAACCTCGAGCTTGCTGGCGGCCGGATGCACACCGACCTCGGTTTCGCCGTCTCGTGGGGCGCGTTCCCCGTGCTCACTGCCTACTTCGCCCAGGCCGGCGATCTGGACATCTCGGCGGTGGCCGGTGCCGCCGGCGCGCTGGCGCTGTCGTGGGCCCAGCGCCGGCTGAGCACCCCCGCCCGGGAGCTGCGTCGGCGGGTCAGGGCGGTGGACGGGAGCCTCACGCTCGCCGACGGTACCGTCGAGGCCCTGGGCCGCGAGCGGCTGCTGCGACCACTCGAGGACGCGCTGCGGGCCCTCTCCTGGGGGGTGGTGGCGGTGGCGACCGCCCTGGCCCTGGCCCGACTGGGGCCCTGAGGCTGATCAGGTGGCCGTGGCGGCCAGGTGCTGGCGGAACCCCGCCACCGTGGCCTCCACCACCCGGTCGTGGCCCCAGCGCAACAGCGGGTAGGCGACCCTGGCGACCGCCCGCATGGTGCGCTGGCGCATCTCGATGGTCCAGGCCACCTGCACTTCGGACCCGGCGTCGGCCGGGGTCAGCGTGAGGAGGGCATGACCCGTGAGGTCGCCGCTGACCGTGGCTTCGATGCGCTCCGGCTGCTGGCAGCGATCGATCGTCACCTGGACGTGCATCCGGTAGGGCAGCGGGGGAGACACGGTGCCGTCGAGGACGGAGCCGGCCTTCAGCCCGTCGCCTATGACCCGAAAGTTGCCCAGCCAGCCGCCCCACCAGGCGGGAAAGTGATCGACGTCCTCGATCGACCGCCATACCGCGGCCGGCGGAACCGGAAAGCGGTAGCTGCGGTGGAAGTCGATCACGTAGGGGGACCGAGGCACCGCTCCACGGTAGCGTCTCGCCTTCGGTTGGGCCAGGGTGTTGAGAAAATCTGTCAATAAGACGCTTAGATCAGTTGCCAAGGAGACGTGGGAGACAGTATCATCGAGTCATCAAGACAGTGGCTGTCAGAGAGAGGAAGCCAAAGATGCTTACGCGTACAGACCCGTTCCGGGAGCTGGATCGTTGGGCCGGTCACGTTTGGGGCGGGGCGCCCCGCGGCGGCGTAGTACCGATCGACGCCTATCGGCGGAGCGACTCGGTAGTCGTCAACTTCGATCTTCCCGGGGTTGACCCCGGATCGATCGAGCTGACCGTGGAGCGGAACGTCCTCACCGTCAAGGCCGAGCGACCCGGATCCCACGAGAAGGACGACGAGGTCCTCGTGGCCGAGCGGCCCACGGGCCAGCTCACCCGCCGCCTGTTCCTCGGCCGGTCGCTCGACACCGACCGTGTCGAGGCCAACTACGACCGGGGCGTGCTGACCCTGTCGATCCCCGTGGCCGAAAAGGCCAAGTCGCGGCGGATCGAGATCGGCGTCTCCGGCGCCCCTGGCGTCGAGGGTGCGGCCCAGGCCGCCTGACCCGTCTGCAAACGGCAACGAGCCGAGGCACCAGCCTTAGGGCTGGTGCCTCTTGGCATCTGCTCTAGAGGTGGCCTATAGGTGGATGCCGCACTCGAGCTTCTCGAGGTCGGCCCACCGCCCGGCGCGCGAATCTTCTCCTTCGGCGACCGGACGGGTGCAGGGCCAGCAGCCGATGGAGGGGTAGCCCTGCTCAACCAGCGGGTTGACGATCACGTCGTGGTCGGCGATGTAGCCGGACACGTCGAGGTCGGACCACGTCGCCAGCGGGTTGACCTTGACCAGGCCCCGTCGGTCGAGCGACAGGATGCGCGCGTCGGCCCGTGACGCCGACTCAGTTCGGCGCAGGCCGCTCATCCACGCCAGCTTGCCCTCGAGGGCCTTGTCGAGCTGGTCCACGCGACGCACCCCGCAACAGCCGTCGACGTCGGTGCGCCATCGGTCGTCGACCGGGACGTCGGGACGCATGATCCGGAGGTTGAGGTTGTAGCGGTCCCAGATGCGCTCGAGCGTCGTGAGGGTCTCCGGGAAGTGGTACTGCGTATCGAGGAAGATGACCTCGATTTCCGGGTCGACCTTGGTGGCGATGTCGATGAGCACGGCGTCGGCCATCGAGGCGCTGAGGCACAGACCCTCACCGAAGGTCTCCACCGCCCACCGGACCACCTCGACCGGCGCCGCCGTCTCGAGCCGGTCGTTGAGGTCGGCGAGGTCGACGTCGTCCAGGGCCTCGGGGCGGCGGCGGACGCCTGAGATGGTCAGTTGTGCAGTGCGTTCCATACGCTCTCCACGGACTCTTCCAGGGTCTGGAGGTGGGCAGGGATCTCGAGCTCGGGTGCCAGGGGGGGCTCGTAGGGATCGTCGACCCCGGTCATGCCCGTCAGCTCTCCGGCTCGGGCGCGGGCGTACAGGCCCTTGACGTCGCGCTGGGCGCATACCTCGGGCGGCGTCGAGACATAGACCTCGAAAAACCGCCCCAGGTGGCGCGCCCGTACCTCGTCTCGGGCGGCGCGGTAGGGCGACACGAACGAGCAGAGCACTACGACGCCGTGGCGAGAGAGCAACTCGGCCACGAAACCCACCCGGCGGACGTTCTCGTCTCGATCCTCTCGCGTGAACCCCAGGTCGCGCGTGAGGTGGGTGCGGATGACGTCACCGTCGAGCGCCTCGACGGCGAAGCCGTCCGCCGAGAGGCGCCGTTCGAGGGCGCGGGCAATGGTCGTCTTGCCTGACGACGGAAGGCCGGTAAACCAGACGGTGACGCCGGAGCGCGGGCGCGCCGTCCCCGCTGTCACATCATCCGAGGATGAAGCCGGCGGGGGCTGGGAGGCGAGGTCGGCGGAGGGCACTCCATGCAGTCAAGCATTCCTGAGTAATCTGATCAAGTTTTCCGGGAATGCTCAGCCCCGTGCCAGACGTGAGATGGCCGTGAACGCGGACGACGGTGGCGGAGCTCCGCCACCGTCGCCTCCCCCCCGCAAATTGCCCCCACCACCCGAGCGAGTGATAACTGGTCCCCCCGTATCCCCCCGGTGGGGTCCTGCACGATGGGCAGCGTACGGGAACATCGGTGTAGATGTCGATGGGCAATAAGGGCTATTTCACGCTGGTCGCGGGGGTCCAGGCCGTGTAGTCCGCTTGGTGCCCATGACCGGTCCGGCTCGCTGGACGGGTTCGGTGTCCGAGGCCGACTCGTGTCGCTCGGCCGCCTCCCGGGTGGGCCTCAGCCCTCGGGGCCCGCCTCCCGGGTGGGCCTCAGCCCTCGACGTTCTGGAGCAGGCGGATGTCGAACCGGTTGGTCGACACGGCGCCGGGCGGTTGGCCGGGTGAGGGGCGCACGGTCACCCCCACCTCCCAGTAGAAGCCGTCGCTGCTCTTGTGTTGGGCCAGTACCTGGGTGCCGGGGCCACCTCGCGCCGGGGCCTCCGTCCGGTTCGACCAGTGGTTGGCGGCCAGCTCGAACCGGAAGAAGTTCAGAAGCTCGTCGGAGCTGACCAGGGAGCTGAAGCCCACACCGCGGTCGTAGGGGCCGTTGAGCCGGTCGTAGTCCGTGCGGGTGACCGCCGACGCGCCGGTCGGGACGACCAGGGCGTCCATGACGTCTGCCGGGGGTTGGCTGTTGGACCTCAGCGGGGCGAAGTCGGGGGCCGCCGGCCGGGGCGCGAGGGAGGGTGGCGGTACCGAGCCGGCTGGAGACGAGCTGCCGCCGATCCCCCCACCGCGAGTCAGACCCACGCCCACCCCGGCGACGACCATGACCAGGACAGCTACGACCAGGGCCAGCAGGATGCCGCGGCGCCTCAGAGCATTCCCGCTGCTGGTCTCTGGGTTGGAGTCAGCGCGCGGCTGAGCGGCGGTCGGCGACGGGCTCCGGCTGGCGCCCGGGCTCGGACCGGCATCCTCGAGCATCCGCGCCGATGCTAACGGCCGGCGTCCCTGCCGGGCACGCGGTCGTCAAAGCCGGCAGGGAGGCGGCCGTCGGGCGTCGAAATAATGCTCGATGCGTGACGGCGCGCGTCCATCGCGGGGATTGGGACGGCTTGGGGCAACGACGCTGGCGAAGCGATTCGCCGCCCTCGCTTCATCCCGTTCCTCGGCCTGGTCGCGAGCCAGCATGCGTCGTCTCCGCCAGTCGGTCCGCCTGACTCCGGCCAGGCGTCGTCACCTTCGCGCCGCGCCGGTGTGGGCTGGGGCGGCGGCGGTGCCAGTGGGCGTGGTCATGCTGGCGATGTCGCTGAATCGGGTGCAGGACCCAGGACCACAGCAGCCGTTCGCGGTGGGCGCTGTCCAGCGTCCGATCGCTGGGATGGAGGCGACGGCGCCGTCGACAGCTCTGTCCCCAGCGACGATGATGCCGACAGCGGCGCCGCCCGCCATCACGGCGACACCCGCGCTCCGGCCGCACGAGCTGTTCGGCTTCGCTCCGTACTGGACGCTGCCGATGGCCGGCGGCTTCGATCTGCGGGACCTGACGACCGTGGCCTACTTCGGCGTCGACGTCGCTCCCGACGGCTCCATCATCGGGAGCGGTGACGGCTGGGCCGGCTATCAGAGCCAGGACCTCGCCCAGCTGATATCGGCGGCGCACCTTGCCGGCGCCCGGGTCGTGCTCACGGCGAAGTCGTTCGACCAGACGACCCTCGATCGACTGTCGTCGGACCCGACGGCCGCGGATCGTCTGGGCTCGCAGCTGGTCCAGGCGATCGAGGCCAAGGCCATGGATGGGGCCAATCTCGATCTCGAAGGACTGGGCGGCGCCGATCGCGCCGGCGTGGCGCGGCTCGTGGGCTCGGTGTCAGCCCGGCTGCACGCGGTCAACCCTCACTGGCAGGTCACGGTCGACACTTACGCGAGCTCGGCGTCGAACGCGAACGACTTCTTCGACGTGCCGGCGCTGGCTCGAGAGACGGACGGACTGTTCGTCATGGCCTACGACATGGAGAGCTCGGGCGCCGCCAGCCCGACCTCCCCGCTCAGCTACTACGCCGCCAACGTCGCACAGTCGATGTCGGCCTATCGCTCGGCGGCTCCGCCCGGGAAGATCATCCTCGGGCTGCCGTTCTACGGCTACGACTGGCCGACGGCCGACAACGCGCCGAACGCTCCGGCCGCGGCCGGTCCGGCGGCCGTGGCCTACAGCCGTATTCGCGCCGCTGGCCTGCCCACCTACTGGGACCCGAGGGGCTCGGTGCCCTGGACCGCCTACCAGGTCGGGGGCCAGTGGCACGAGGCCTATTACGACAATCCCCAGTCCCTCGCCATGAAGGCCGCCCTGGCCGACGCTGACGGCCTGGCCGGAGTGGGAATCTGGGCCCTGGGGATGGACGGCAACGATTCGGCCATGATGGCCGCCCTGCTGGGTAGGGCTCGCCCCCTCAAGCTGCCGACCGGCCCATCCACGCTCTCCTCGTCGATGCCGCCCCCGGCGGCACCTCCTCCGGCTGCGGCCCCCGGGGGTGGGCCGTCTGCGCCACCGCCGCCGCCATCGTCACCCTCGTATCCGCCGCCGTCGAGCCCACCGCCGAGTGGGGGCGGTTCTCCGCCGAGTGGTGGCGGTTCGCCGCCGACCTCCTCGCCGTTCCCCCGGGTATCGGTCCCGTAGACGCGAACCTCCCGTCGGGAAGGCCTCCCGGGCGGGCCCGCTAAACTCTCCTTTACGTGCACGTCAACTTGGAGACGTGCGGAGGGGACGTCGAGCTGGCGGCGAGGAGGTCGCGCGTTGCGAGCAGGGGCGAGGTCAACAGCGGTCCATCAGGATCGCTACAAGTGGACGGCGCTGTCGAACACGACCCTCGGCGTCTTCATCGTCCTTATCAACCAGTCGATTGTCATCATCTCGCTCCCTTCCATCTTTCGCGGCATTTACCTCGACCCGCTGCAACCCGCCAACATCGGCTACCTGCTCTGGCTCCTCATGGGGTTCCTCGTCGTCACTGCGGTGCTGGTCGTGACCTTCGGGCGCATCGGGGACATCTTCGGACGCGTACGGATGTACAACGCCGGCTTCCTGGTGTTCACGATCGCTTCCATCGGCCTGTCGGTGGTGCCCAGCACGGGATCCGCCGGTGCCCTCGAGCTCATCTTCGGGCGTGTCATCCAGGGCGTCGGAGGCGCATTGCTGATCGCGAACTCGACGGCGATTCTCACCGACGCCTTCCCGCAGGAGGAGCGGGGGATGGCCCTGGGCATCAACATGGTGGCGGGCATCGCCGGCGGGTTCATCGGCCTGATCGTCGGGGGGCTGGTCTCCGAGATCGACTGGCGACTCGTTTTCCTCGTGAGCGTGCCCGTCGGGGTGTTCGGCACGGTATGGGCGTACCTGAAGCTGAAGGATGTCAGCGAGCGGGTGAAGGCCCGGACGGACTGGTGGGGCAATGCCTCCCTGGCGGCGGGTCTGGTCGCCATCCTGGTGGGCATCACGTATGGGATCCAGCCCTACGGAGGCCACTCGATGGGCTGGACCAACCCGATGGTGGTGGCCGAGATCGGTGGCGGAGTGGCGCTCCTGCTCCTGTTCGCCTGGATCGAGACCAGGGTGCCGGAGCCCCTGTTCGACCTGGCCCTGTTTCGCATACGAGCCTTCAGCAACGCCGGAGCCGCCAACCTCCTCTCGGCGGTGGGTCGCGGGGGGTTGCAGTTCATGCTCATCATCTGGCTCCAGGGGATCTGGCTGCCCCTTCACGGCTACAGCTTCGAGCGGACGCCGCTGTGGGCAGGGATCTACATGGTCCCCTTGAGCGTCGGGTTCCTGTTGACCGGACCTGCGGCCGGCTTCCTGTCCGACCGGTTCGGCAATCGACTGTTCTCGGTGGGGGGCATGGTGCTGGCGGCGGCCTCGTTCGCCCTGCTCATGTTGTTGCCGACCAACTTCGGCTATGTCGGGTTCGCCTTCCTGCTGTTCCTGAACGGGATCGGCAACGGGCTCTTCGCGGCTCCGAACACCACGAGCATCATGAACTCGGTGCCGGCCGCCCAGCGCGGCGCGGCATCTGGTGTGCGGGCGACGTTCATGAACACCGGGTTCGTGCTGTCGATTGGTATCTTCTTCTCACTCATGATCGTCGGGCTGGCCTCTCGTCTTCCTGCTGCCATGCACGCCGGTCTCGTTGCCCAAGGAGTGCCTGCGGCCGACGCCTCCAGGGTGGCGGGGCTGCCGCCGGTGGGGAGCCTCTTCGCCGCCTTCCTCGGCTTCAACCCGATGCAGACCCTGCTCGGGCCCCACGTGCTGAGCGCGCTGCCCGCCTCGAAGGCGGCGTTCATCACTGGAAAATCGTTCTTCCCCTCGTTGATCTCGGCGCCGTTCCACTTCGGCCTGATGATCGCCTTCAGCACGTCAGCGGTGATGTGCTCGGTCGCGGCGGTGGCGTCGTGGCGGGCCGGCAGCGGCCGGGATCCGACAGGCCGTCGTCCGGAGCCGGCGATCGACGAGCTGGCCGCGGCCGAGACCGAGGCGTGGGTCGGCGCATGACCGACGGCGCGCTTCGCATCGGGGAGATGGCGACGCGCGCGGGTGTCTCGTCCCGGACGCTGCGGTACTACGAGGAGCTGCGACTGCTGGCGCCGTCGGGCCACAGCGCCGGCGGCGCGCGCCGGTACACCGAGGACGACCTCGCCCGCCTGCTACGCATCAGGGAGCTGCAGGAGGTCATGGGCTTCGACCTCGAGGAGATCGGCGTCATCCTCGGCGCCGAGGACCGGCTTGCCGAGCTGCGCACGGAGTGGCGGGGCGGGCCTCACCCCGAGCGCCAGGAGGCGATCCTCGCCGAGGCGATAAAGATCAACGACCGACTCCGTCAGCAGGTCCGGGAGAAGCGGGCCAAGCTCGACGAGGTCATGGCCGAGCTCGAGGCCAACGCCCGCCGCTACCGGGACCTCGCCCGCCGGTCGCGGACGCCAGGCTGACCGGATCTCACGAGCAGCGTGGGCGCGGGCCAGGGGAGGGGTCCGGCTATCGTGAGGCGACCGGCGGCGTGGCCGAGTGGTTTAGGCAAGGGCCTGCAAAGCCCTCTACCCGGGTTCGATTCCCGGCGCCGCCTCGGACCCCTGATCTGCTAAAACAGCAGGTCAGGGGTTGTTTTTGGTTTGACCGTAAGTGACCGGCACAGACCGCGAATGACCCCCAGAACCCCCTGGTTCGCTCCCTGCGTGCTCCCTGCACGCTCCCTGAGGCAGATCGGAGGTTCGAGGTGGGGTTCATCGAGAAGCGCGACGGCCGGTACCGAGCGCGGTACCGCGACCCACTCGGGCGGCAGCGGTGCAAGACGTTCAATCGCCGCAAGGACGCCGAGCGGTTCATGAGCGAGATGGAGGTCGACCTCCAGCGAGGGCAGTGGATCGATCCGCGTGGCGCGGCGGTGCCACTCGCTCATTGGGCGGAGGAGTTCCTCGCGCTCGCACGGCGTCTCTCACCGACCACCTAGGAGACCTACCGGCGCGACCTGACCAAGTACATCCTTCCCAGGTTCGGCTCGTATCGCCTCGGCCGGTTGCCTGCCGACGAGATCGAGAACTGGCTCAATGACGAGGTGGCCAGCGGAATCGCCGCCAGCTCGGTGCACCGCCACTATCGGGTGCTGCGGCGACTGCTGCAGGTGGCGGTCGAGAAGCAGCGCATTACCGCCAACCCCTGTGATCGGGTCCAGCCTCCGCGGGTCCCATCGCGGGAAATGATGTTCCTGTCGTGGGAGCAAGCGGTAGAGCTGGCCGAGGCCCACTCCGAGCGGTACCGGGCGCTCGTCTATCTCGCTGTCGACTCCGGCATGCGGTGGAGCGAGCTTGTGGGGCTCCGGCGGGCGCGCGTGGATCTGCGCACTCGGAAGGTGCGGGTGACCGAGCAGCTCGTCCGGCTGGAGTCGGGGGAGTGGTTTCGGAAGGAACCAAAG